>JAGVKR010000718.1 GCA_020050375.1 Planctomycetales bacterium | reverse complement strand
GTCGGTTTGTGGCCACTGCTTGTCACGCACGGGAGGCGTCGCCACCGGCTCGACCGGTCGATACGCCCAATGGTGCTGCTGTGTCGATGAATGCCTGGCTCGATCGGCCCCGATCGACTCGGGCCAGGGGAGGCCGAGTTTGACCCATTCCGTCAGTGCCGCGATTGCGTCTGCCCCGAGTTTCTGTTTGGGGGGCATCTTGAGCGCGCCATCGTAGTTGATGGCGGCGATCAGGTCGCTTTCGTCCGGTTTTCCGGCGAGCACAACCGCGCCGCTGTCACCCCCTTTGAGCGCGCCGGCCCGCGAGTCGAGACGCAGCCCCCCCTCCTGCTTTTTCTCGCCGTGGCAGCCGAAGCAGCTCTCGACGAGGACGGGCCGCACCCGCTTCTCGAAGAATTCGAGTTGCTCTGCTGTCGGCCGCGGTGATTCTTCGGCGCAGAGCGCACCGGCAGACGAGACGGCGAGCCCCAGAGCACAGGCAACGATCGTTGTGAAGTGGTTCATCAGTTTCCAGCTTAGTCGGCACCGGGAGACGTGTCGAGAAGGCGAAGATTGTGCCAATGGTTGTACGTCTGAAAGAGGGCAGTATCATCTACTCGACTGCGAACTTAGGAGTCGCTGTTCATGGCCTTGGGGCACATCAACACGAGGATCTGTGCATGTCTGTCGAGAGCACTGAAGACCGCGCTCCCCTTTCTCCGGAAGCCCAGGCCGACCAGGCGGCCCGCGACTGGCTCGCTAACGTCTACCAGGGGGATCATGTCAAGCAACTCTCGGTCCGCTCGATCGTCACGGGGATGATCATCGGCGGCGTGATGTCGATCTCGAACCTGTATGTGGGGTTGAAAACCGGCTGGGGGCTGGGAGTCACGATCACCGCCTGCATCATCGCCTACGCGGTGTTCAAGGCGCTCGAAGCGATCATCCCGAAATATCGTGACGACCCGTTCACGATTCTCGAGAACTATACGATGTCGAGCGCGGCCAGTGCGGCCGGGTATATGTCGTCGGCGGGGTTGGTTTCGGCGCTGCCGGCCCTGTATCTGAGCACGGGACGGATCCTGAGCTGGTGGGAGATCATGGCCTGGCTCTCAGCGGTTTCATTTCTGGGGGTCTTCATGGCGATTCCCCTCAAGCGACAGCTCATCAACATCGATCAGTTGCCCTTTCCATCGGGGATTGCCACCGCCGAGACGCTCAAGTCGATGCACACCGAGGGGGCCGAAGCGATGCAGAAAGCGAAGGCCTTGTTGTGGTCGGGAGTGATCGGCGGGATTCTGGCGTTCTGGAAGGAGGGAGTCCCGGCGCTTGGTGAATGGCTGGCCGGTTTGACCGGTAATACAGAAATCGACAAGCAGGCCAAAGCGATCGCCTTTCCGGAAGAGTTCCCGATTTATCCCGGCGGCGGTTTGTTGCTGGAGAAGTACACGATCGGTTTCGAAGGTTCGCTGATCATGGTCGCAGCCGGGGCGATCATGGGGATTCGTGTGGGAATCTCGCTATTCATCGGGGCGCTCATTTATTACGGTGCCATCGGGCCGTGGCTCGTTTCGGCGGGCATTGCGCAGCCCGGCTACCGTGGAATCGTCTCGTGGACGCTGTGGCCGGCGACGGCGATGATGGTCACCTCCGGCCTTCTGGCCTTTGCCTTTCGCTGGCGAACGGTCCTGCGGGCATTTCAAGGACTGGCATCGCTCGTCGGGAGCCGCGCGGCCGCCGCCGATCCGCTGGCCCACGTCGAAGTTCCCGGATCGTGGTTTCTGCTGGGGACGTTTGTCTCCGGCGCCGCCTGCGTGCTCCTGGGGCATTTCCTGTTCGACGTGACGTGGTGGATGGGGATTCTGGCCGTGCTGGTGACCTTTCTGTTATCGATCGTCGCCGCGCGGGCCACGGGGGAGACTGACATCACACCGATCGGCGCCATGGGGAAGATTACGCAATTGATGTATGGCGTGATCGCCCCGTCAAATAAAGTGACCAACCTGATGACGGCGTCGATCACCGCCGGCGCCGCGTCGCATTCGGCCGATTTGCTCACCGATCTCAAGTCGGGATATCTGCTGGGGGGCAATCCGCGGAAGCAGACCATTTCGCAATTGTTCGGCGTATTGGCGGGAACGCTGATCTGCGTTCCGGTTTACATGGTGATCGCCGACCCGAAGAAACTCGGCACGAAGGAACTCCCCGCACCGGCCGCAAAGGTTTGGGCTGGCGTGGCCGACATGCTGGCCGAAGGAATCGACAAACTTCCCGTGAGCGCCCGCTGGGCCATGCTCGCGGGAGGTGTGCTGGGGATCATCCTGACGCTGCTCGAAGAGTTTATGCCCAAGCAGCACAAGCACTGGATTCCTTCCGCCACCGGGCTGGGAATCGCCGGAGTCGTGCCGGCGTTCAACTCGATCTCGATGTTCGTCGGGGCGCTGATTGCGTGGATCCTGGCCAGGAAGTGGCCCGCGACCGATGAGAAGTACACGATCACCGTTTCGTCGGGCCTGATTGCCGGGGAAACGCTGATGGGGGTCGCGATCAAACTGTGGCTGGCCTTCCCCGACCTGGTGCGACAGATGCTGCACCTCGGGGGGAAATGAGGACGATGTCGCCTCGTTTCATGGCGTGCGGCGATGCTCTTCGTACACGTCGAGTTCAGGATCGTTCCAGTCGGCGCGCTCTCCGGCACAGCGGATTGCGGCCGCCTTTTCCGCCTCCTTGAGCGGTGAATCGTCGCACAGCAGCGTCTTGACGCGATCGTACACGTCGGCCCGGAGCACGACGCACTCAATTACCACGTCCGGCGGCGAAAGTCGCACGGCCTCTCCCTGGGTGATCGCCTGCTGTTGTTCGGCTGTCAGAATCATGGTTTCTCCCACTTCCGCCATTGTCTCGCGCGGATCGAGCTCGGACAAGTGCGATTCGAGCCTTCGCTTCGTTGAGCACCGATTACCGCATGGCGAAAATCGGCGTTCAATTGAGACCCACGGTCAGGTCGTTCAAATCCTGTGGGATGATGTCATGGCCGGTCAGGATTGCTCTTTGCTCTGCGTCCAATCGAGGGGCAATGCCCGCATACTGCTTCGTCCACCCCTGATACTGCGGCATCGTCTGCAAAAAACGCTCGACGTGTTGCTTGAAGTTGTTCACATCGGACAGCAACCTCTTGGGTGAGCGTTTGCAGGAGCCAAAGCGGATGGACTTTGCCGATTCATTGACGGCCACCAGATCAATCTCGGTGTCGGCCTTGTCCCAGAATCCTTGAATTCGATGGGTGATCGGAAAGTCTCCAATCTGTTTCCGGCTCCGCTCTTCGTAGAGCTGGCCAGCGAGCTTCTCCAGTGCGCCCCCCTCGACGTCAGCCAGACGCTGATCGGCTTCTTCAATCAGGTCGTTGAGCGGGCGAAATGCGATGGCGGAAACCGGATTCGCCAATGCCGCCAGCCAGGAGCGGAGAAAATTATCGGTGACGTAGTACCGGCCTCGCTTGGCCACTGGCTTGGCAAAGATCGGTAGTTTTCGCTCGATCAAACCGAAACGCTCGATGAGCACCTTCAGGTAGCCGCCGATTTGGGTATCAGGGCTCCCGCTCACCTCTCGAATCGCGTGTACGAGCTCGTTGTGCATTCGACCCGGATTGCGAGCCACGAACTTCAGCACCACGTCGTACCGACCTCGAAGTTCACGAAGAAACCAGTTGTCGGCCTCGGATCGCAATGGCGATGAACTTTCGAAGAAAATGCGGCGGAGCAGATCCTTACGCTCGGCGGCAAGCACTCCCTGCTCGTAGCAGTCCCGGTAGAACTTGGGCACTCCTTCAAAGAGGTTCCAGAGGAACAGAATTCGCTCCGGGGTCGGATCGGTGTGATCTCTCAAAAGGGAAACAATCGAGCCGATGTCGAGGTGCGTGAGATCAATGGTGTCGGTCACTCGGTTGTAGAGCGGAGCTGTCCGATCTTCGAGCAAGGCCATCATCTCGGTGTGAATCGAACCAAGGACGATCAGTCCTCCTTGCACGTGATCGGCCTTGGCAGCCAGTCGATCCACTCCCGCCTGCAAGTACGAGCAGAATTCTTCGTAACCCTTGCGATTGAAGTATTGGAACTCGTCGAGGATGAGGATGTAGCCTCTTTCCGCCATCGTCTCCAGCAGCTTGCCCAGTTGAAGCAGGTTGTTGGGGCGTGGATATCGATCGGAAGGGACTTGGAATGTTTCCAACCCGTCGTTCACCGCCGAGAGAACACCGGCTGGCTCCGAGTCGGGGATTTGAACGTAGAAGACGGGTTGTTTGCTACCGATTTCCTGCATCGCATGCTGGATGAGCGTCGTCTTGCCGATTCGACGGCGACCAGTCACCTTGGCAAAAAACCAGCGCTTGCGGTCGAGCATTTGCTCCAGATCCGCAAGCTGTTTTTTTCGACCGTAAAACTTCCAATCTGCCATGCTGTTCTAGTGAGATAAAGTCGTCTTACTAAAATAAGATAAACTTATTATATCTTACGTTTTATCATTCAGCAAGTATTTCCTGTGAATTGCTTTACGGCATGTATACATCCTGATTCAATCAATGGAAACAGGCCGCCGGGAAACAATTCCCGGCGGCCTGTGATATTCAACACAATTGATTTGCCCGACTATTTACGCCGGCTTTTCGCCACTGACTTCCGTCGCCCCTTCGGCGACGGCGGTGACCGGTTCGGGCGGGGTGTCGGTCGTCGAATCGAACGACAGATGCTTCTGCTCGCCCGTCTCGACGACGGTGACGGTGATTGTCGTTTTCCCTTCGAAGTTCCCTTTGAGCAGCTCTTCGGAGAGCGGGTCTTCGATGTAGTTCTCGATCGCCCGACGCAAGGGGCGGGCGCCGAAATCGAGATCCGAGCCTTTGCTGATGATGAACTCCTTCGACTCGTCGGTGAGCATCAGCTTGAGACCCCGTTCCCAGAGCCGTTCGCGAACCTTGCCCAGCTCGATGTCGATGATCCGCTTGAGGTCTTCCTTGGTCAGGTGGCGGAAGACGATCACGTCATCGACGCGGCCCAGGAACTCGGGCTTGAACTCGCGCTCGATCTCATGCATCAGCCGCTCTTTCATCTTGGTGTAGCTCGTGTCTTCGTCTTTCTTGCCGAAGCCGAAGCTGTCGCCCGAGTGAATGGCGCTCGCGCCGACGTTGGTCGTCATGATGATGACGCTATTCTTGAAGTCGACCTTGCGACCGAAGCTGTCGGTGAGGTGGCCTTCTTCCATGATCTGCAGGAGCATGTTGAACACGTCGGGGTGCGCCTTTTCGATCTCGTCGAGCAGCACGACGGCGTACGGCCGGCGGCGGATCTTCTCGGTGAGCTGGCCCCCCTCTTCGTAGCCGACGTAACCGGGAGGCGCCCCGATCAGGCGGCTGACGTTGTGCTTCTCCATGTATTCGCTCATGTCGATCTGAATGAGCGCGTCTTCGTCGCCGAACATGAACGCAGCCAGCGATTTGGCGAGCAGCGTCTTCCCCACGCCGGTCGGCCCGGCGAAGATGAACACGCCCGTCGGCCGCTTGGGGTTCTTCAGGCCGCTGCGGCTGCGGCGGACCGCCTTGGCGATCGATTTGATCGCTTCGGCCTGGCTGATGACCTTCTTTTGCAGCTCGTTTTCCATTTCGAGCAGACGCACAGCGTCGGCTTTCGAGAGCCGCGTGAGCGGAATGCCGGTCATTTTCGAGACGACCTCGGCGATGACCTCGTCGTCAACCAGGCCGTCAGATTCCTGGGCCTTATCGCGCCAGTCGCGCGACAGGTTCTCTTTCTCTTTCTTCTTCTTGTCGGCCTTGTCGCGGAGCGAGGCGGCTTTCTCGAAGTCCTGATTGGCGACCGCTTCTTCCTTCGACTGGTTGAGCCGCTCGATCTCTTCTTCGATGTCTTTGAGATCGGGGGGACGGATCATCGACTTCAGGCGAATTCGCGCGCCCGCTTCGTCGATGACGTCGATCGCCTTGTCGGGGAGGCACCGGCCGGTGATATAGCGCGTCGAGAGCTCGACCGCCGCCTTGAGGGCTTCGTCGGTGATCCGCACGCGATGGTGGGCCTCGTAACGATCGCGGAGGCCTTTGAGAATCTCGACCGCTTCCTCGGGGCTGGGGGGCTCGACCAGCACGGTCTGGAACCGGCGTTCGAGCGCGCCGTCCTTCTCGATGTACTTGCGGTACTCGTCGAGCGTCGTCGCGCCGATGCACTGCAGCTCGCCGCGGGAGAGAGCCGGTTTCAGCACGTTCGAGGCGTCGATCGCCCCTTCCGCGCCGCCGGCGCCGACCAGGGTGTGCAATTCGTCGATGAACAGAATCGTGTTCTTGGCCCGGCGGACTTCATTCATCACCGCCTTGATCCGCTCTTCGAACTGGCCGCGGTACTTCGTGCCGGCGACCATCATCGCCAGGTCGAGCACGACGATCCGCTTGTCGCGGAGCAATTCGGGAACGTTGTTCTCGACGACCATCTGTGCGAAGCCTTCGACGATGGCGGTCTTGCCGACCCCAGCTTCGCCCAGCAGAACGGGATTGTTCTTCTGACGGCGGCTGAGAATCTGGATCACGCGCTCGATTTCGTCCTGCCGGCCGATGACCGGGTCGAGCTTCGCCTGACGGGCGAGCTCGGTGAGGTCGCGTCCGAAGCTGTCGAGAGCGGGGGTTTTGCTCTTGCCCCCTTTGGTGCTGGCTCCGCTCGAAACGGCGCGCTCGCCCGATTCCGACGTCTCCATTCCGTGCCCCAGCAGGTTGAGGACCTCTTCGCGCACGTCCTCGAGCTTGAGACCGAGGTTCATCAGCACCTGGGCGGCGACCCCTTCCTGCTCGCGGAGCAGCCCCAGCAGAATGTGCTCGGTTCCCACGTAGTTGTGGTTGAGGTTGCGGGCCTCTTCCATCGAGTACTCGATGACCTTTTTCGCCCGCGGCGTCTGCGGAAGCTTGCCCATCGTGACCATATCGGGCCCCGACTGGACAATCTTCTCGACTTCGAGACGGATCTTGCGCAGATCGACGTCGAGGTTCTTGAGGACATTGGCGGCAACTCCCGAGCCTTCCTTCACCAATCCGAGAAGGATGTGCTCGGTGCCGATGTATTCGTGATTGAAGCGCTGGGCCTCCTGATTGGCCAACTGCATGACCTTGCGGGCCCGGTCGGTGAAGCGCTCGTACATGGAATGATCTCCTGATGCCCGGTCACCCGGACCTTGAATTCGAAGCCACCATCAACAGCCATGCGACGCAGCATGGAAGGGAGTCCTTGAAACCCTGACCGGCAAGGTTTCGCATTCCCCCCATTTGATAAGTCATTGTTTATAGAGCAATCCGTGTGCCACTTCTGCTTGGCCGAGATGACCCTGACACCTGCGATCGCTCCCGTGCCGACCAGAACCAGACCCGCTTAAAACAGGGGGGCGAAATCCGCTCAACCATACCCTACGTTGGCTCGAATGCAGACCTTTGCTCGAATGAAACGCCGTTTTAGCACCCATCGACACTGGCGCAAAATCCTTCGGATGTGAACCATCGATCCGGGTTCGTCAGTTTTGCCGGTTTCCAAACGGCCCGAGACTGCCTTTTTGGCAGACACCGTCCGTTTCCCCGGAGACCCGGCCGATCCTCACTCTGCCGCGAATTCTAGTCTCCGTGAATTGACGGGGCAAGACGGGGGAGGCACACAAAGGCTTGAGACTTGGGGCTTGAGGCTCGAGGACGGAGTATGAATCCGGCGCGGAAGCCGCAGCGCAGGCGCCGGGGTTGCCGTCCCAGTCCGCATTCCGCACTCCCCATTCCGCGTTCCCTTTCCGCCGCTTGAACAGTTCTTGCAACTCAGTATCATCAGTAGACGAATTGCGTCAACTCATTTCGCGGCCTTCTGTTCATGCAGCCTTCGCACCTGATCGCGGTGTATTGTGTGTTTGTTGCCGCCGCCTCGCTGGCCGGCGGTAAGCTTCCGTCCCTGGTGCGGCTGACCCACGCCCGCATGCAAGCGCTCGTGAGCCTCGTGGGGGGGTTGATGCTGGGAGTCGGGCTGTTTCATCTGCTGCCGCACGCCGCGCTGGAGCTCAATTCCATCGACCAGGCGGTGTGGTGGACGATGGCGGGGCTGCTGACGACGTTCTTTCTGATCCGCGCGTTTCATTTCCATCAGCACGGCAGTGCCGAAGAGCACGACGGCTCGGCGGCATCCCACGACCATGACCACGGGCACGATCACAGCCACGATCACGACGCTGCCGGGCATACGCAGCAGCGCCTGAGCCCTCAAACCGCAAGCCTCCAGCCGCAAGCCTTTTCCCATGCCGCCGACGGGCACACGCAGCATCCCTTGAGCTGGGTGGGAATCGGGATCGGACTGAGCATCCACACGTTGATCGACGGAAGCGCCCTGGCGGCCAGCGTCGAGGCCGAATCGCACGGGAACACCGATTCGCTCGTCCTGGGCCTCGGGACGTTTCTCGCCGTTCTGCTGCACAAGCCGCTCGATTCGATGTCGATCACGTCGCTGATGGCCGCCGGGGGCTGGTCGCACAATTGGCGGCGGGCCGTCAACGCCGTTTATGCCCTGATGTGCCCGCTCGGCGCGCTCGCCTTCTGGCTCGGGATTCGACAACTGAGCGGCGCCCAGCAGACGGTCGTCGGCTGCGCCCTGGCCTTCTCGGCGGGAGTCTTTCTGTGCATCTCGCTGGGAGACCTGCTCCCCGAAGTGCAATTCCATTCGCACGACCGGCTCAAGCTTTCGGCATGCCTATTGTCGGGAGTCATTCTCGCCTGGTTCATCCGCTACCTCGAACCGGCCGGTGCTCACGCGCCGCACGTCCCGCACCAGCACACGCTGGTCGTCCCTTCGTTCGCCGACGAGGACGCAAGACGAGGCACGGACCTCTAACGCCCTGATGACTGCGTCTCAATCTACAACCTTCGCCACTGCGCGATGAAGAACGGCAACTGTTCGTTGTAGAAGACGAGCAGTGCCAACCCGAAACACGCTCCAGCCTTTCCGACCAAAGGAAGGAACGATCCAACTTCTCAGTCGCGATGGGGTTGCCTCGCTCACAAAAGCTCGCCGATCGGGTGCGGGATGTCGACCGGATCGATGTGCGACGGCCCACCCGGAAGAAAGATGAGGATCACCGATTTCGGCCGCGCGGCCTTCGACTGCGATTCGGCGCGCAACACATCGGCGAGAGTCAGCCCGGTGAGACTGAGACTGCCGGCGCAGAGAAACGACCGTCGGGTGATCCGATCGCAGAATGACAGCCGACGTCCCGCGACGAGCAGCATCACCGGGCCTCTGTGCGGTCTTGAGTGAAATGACGACGTGACAAGAACTTTTGTACCGCAGCGGTTCCGGGGGTGCAACGACATTCCGGGAACAGGATTCAGGCACCATGAAATTCCGGCATTGACAGCGGGATTTTCATGGTACATGCTCCGGACATGATCGACCGTACGACCGACATGAAACTGGTGCGGACCGCCCTCAAGCGCAGCCGGATCGTCGCCCTGCTGGGCCCGCGTCAGAGCGGGAAGACCACGCTCGCCCGAGAGTTTGTTGCGGCCGATTCGCTCAATTACTTCGATCTGGAAGACCCGCTGAGTCTGGCTCGACTGGTCGAGCCGGCGACCGCGCTGCGTCCGCTCAAGGGGCTGGTCGTGATCGATGAAATTCAGCGACGTCCCGATCTCTTCCCGCTGCTGCGCGTGCTGGCCGACCGGAAGCCGCTTCGATCCCGGTTCCTGATCCTGGGGAGCGCTTCGCTCGATTTGCTGCGACAGTCATCCGAAACGCTCGCCGGCCGGTTGGAAACGGTTCTGCTGGAGGGCTTCCGACTGGCGGACCTGGGTGCGGCATCGCAAACCCGGCACTGGTTGCGCGGCGGATTTCCGTTGTCCTTTACGGCTCGCACCGAATCCAACTCGGACGTGTGGCGGCGGCAGTTCCTCCAGACGTTTCTGGAACGTGATCTGCCGCAACTGGGCGTGAACATACCCGCGGTAGCTCTGCGCCGGTTCTGGAACATGGTCGCGCACTCCCACGGCCAGATTTGGAACGGAACCGAACTCGCCCGCGCTCTGGCCGTCAACGAATCCACCGTCCGCCGTTACCTGGACCTGATGGCGGGGGTGTTCATGGTGCGGCAATTGCCACCGTGGTTCGAGAATCTCGGCAAACGCCAGGTCAAAGCGCCGAAAGTCTATGTGCGAGACAGCGGATTGCTGCACACACTGCTGGGGATCACCAATCAGCGCGACCTGGAGCATCATCCCAAGGTCGGCGCTTCGTGGGAAGGCTACGCCGTCGAGGAAATTCTCAAGGCCTTGTCTCCGGACGAGGCGTACTTCTGGGCCACGCACAATGGGGCAGAGCTGGACCTGCTTTTATTCAAACGCGGCCGCCGCATCGGCATCGAATGCAAACGAGCGGACGCTCCCACGTTGAGCCCCTCCATGCGGATCGCACTGGCGGATCTGAAGCTCGACGAGCTCTACGTCGTCTATCCCGGCGAGAAACGCTACACACTGAGCAAGAACGTCGAGGCCGTGCCGCTGTCACAAATGGTCAACGCGAAGTAAGCCGGCAAGTCAGCTCGGGGATATCTGCCTGGAGCTGCCGAAAGCCGCCTATCGTCGTGATTCCTTTCCTCAAGCCGCAGGTCTCAAGCCTCAAGCCTTTGAGCGGTCACTCCTTCGCCAACAGCAGATCGAGGTAACGATTCGTCAGCTTCTCGGCCAAGCTGTTGGTTTTCAGGCGTTGCCTGAGATTCGTAAAATCGACGCAGTCCATCGCCTGGTCCTGGTTGAAGCAGGAGAACACGACTTCCGAAGGCGCCTTCGTGACCGGGTCGACGTGCTGTTGCAGGCATTGACCGCAGACTTCCTTCATCATGCATTGCATCATCGAGTTGATGGAGGCGATGCCGACGTGATCGGGCTTGAGATACGGCTGGAGCACCGTGTGGCGGGCCTCGGCGACGGCGGCCATCATGCGATCCGAGCCAATGGCGATAATGCGATCGACTTCTTTCATCGCGAACAGGGATTTGCCGGGCAATTCATCCCTTGCGTAGGCCAGCATCGCCTGAACGATGTTCCCGACAAACGAAAGATCGTGCGGCCGGCGCGGGGCGATCGGCTCCCCCTGGTCCACCGCCCACACGACCTGATCGGCGGATCCTTCGAGCTCATCCGGATGGAAGACGTGGTCCGGGTGGCGGTAGCCGGCAAAATAGATCACGCGCGAACCGCGCTCGCGCAGCGCCTTGCCGATCGAAAACAGCACGGCATTCCCCAGCCCACCCCCCGCCAGCAGGACCGTTTCGCCGCTCGGGG
>JAGVKR010000616.1 GCA_020050375.1 Planctomycetales bacterium | reverse complement strand
GATGGCGCCGGCGTCGTGGCAGGCGAGCGTCAGTTCGCCGGAGGGGTCGCCGGTCATCCGCAACGTGTCGTAGAGCCCCACCGAGACCATCAGCGTCTCGAGCTCGTGGTAACCGTCGGTCCGCTTCCCCAGCACTTTCAGGAAGAGATTGAGCTTCGCCGGGGCGGCGACGGTGACGACATTCGTTTGATCGCGGTACAGCATCCGGTTTCACATCCTGTGAACCCGCCGAGCCCGCATGAACCGTAGAAAGGATCTGTCGAAACGGCCTTCGTCGCTGAATGCCGCAAGGACAGAGTGACCCGCCTTCGCACGGAACCTGCGATGGACAAAATTGCGGACACTCTGACGTAGCGTAGTATCTAGCAAAAACCGTAATTCGCGTCAATCCGGTCCCCGGACGCACAGCGCATTGCGGGTGCATCCGCACGCTTCGCCGGAGACGACTGACGGGTGCCGGGGTCAAAGCGGCAAATCCATCGGCCGCGTCAAAGCCAGCCCGTTGAATCGATCCGAATCGGCGGTCGGCTGGGACAATCCGCAAGCGTGGCCCCGTGGTCGACGACGAGGCCACGCTCGCGAGTTGTTTCCGGCCGTGCCCTGACTCCTTCAATCGGGCCTCACGCTGCGACCCGTAATCCCCCGCGCCGCTTTGACCCCGGCACCCGGCGCGACTTCATCAAACCTGAGCAAACCATGACGTACGCCCGAGTCGCCCCGTGACGAATCAGTCCTGAACTGAGCGACAGGAATTGCTGATACGCACGGATGGCGCTGATGAAACGGATACGAATCGGATTCGTTCGTGTTCTGGCGGCGGACGCCTACGACAGTCGTTTCACCAGTGCCTCGGCATTCTCCCCGGTGATCGTCAAATGCGCATCGACCCCCAGCAGGCGGAAGACGTGGCGGGTGAAACTGAATTGCTCCTTGAGGTTCGCCTCGTCGAGGGCCTCGCTGCCGCCGGTGAGCCCACCGGAGATGACAAGCTTGCGCGGCGCCAGGAGCGCCGCCAGATGCGGAATATCTCCCGCATCGCGAAGGATCCGCGCCGCAAAAATCCCCATCCGCTGGCCGACGTATGGAACGTCGCTACGAAAGCTGACGAGCGGATTGACGAGAACCACGCGCCCGATCGACGGATCATAAGTCGCCGCGCAGAGTGCTACGAGAGCCGCCGGTCCGATGCCGAACAACGTGATGTCCCGTGCCGCGTCTGTCTTCCCGCGGATTACCTGAAGAATGCGGCGCACATCCCAGGCCCATTGCCCCAGCAGCGGCCGACCGGTGAGCAGGCCCCACTCGGTTGAATTGTGATCCGGCGCGCGGCCGATCTGATCTCCCTTCACGGCATAGCGGCCGGTGGCCCGCAGGTCGGTGACGATCACCTCCCATCCGGCTCCCGCCAGAGACCTCGCCAGTTCTGTGCCACGAGCGTGTTCCGATCCGTCGAGATCGACAACGACCGCCAGCGATCGCTTACCGCCCTTTTCCGTCGGCATCGTCACCGAGACTTCGATTCCCGGTTCGGTTTCAATCAGAAGGAGGTTGTTCTCCGACGATGTCGACGGCGCGTCGCTTCGCCGCGGGAAGCCCCCCAACACATGCTCCGCCAGAACATGTTTCATCCGCATCGCCGAGTTGTTCCACTGCTCGGCGTGCTCGGGGCGTTCGCGATTGTGATCGGCGATGATCCGGTCGGCTTCGTTCGCGGCGAACTTCGGCAACGTGACGAAGCTGTCGGGACGCGATTCGCCCGGATAGCACCGCAGCGTCTCCGGATCTTCGGGCGTGAGGGGTGGCTCGGGGATCGGATTCCCCTTTCCCTCCCCTTTGAGATGCAACGTCATCCAGCCGTACATCGCCTCGCGCATCTCTTTGCCGTAGTCGTGCCCCGATTCGAAGAGATCGTGAGAGATCTGGCCGGCTTTTCCGTACAGGCGAAACACGTGCTGCGCCTGGGCGATCGACTTCTGCGCTTCGCCCACCGAGAATTGAAACGCGTCGCGGGTGGCGTTGATGACCATCAACGCCCGCGGCGCGACCATCGCCAGCAACGCCCATTCTTCGGTGTACGTCGTCACGTCGGGAACGATCTCGCAGACGCAGGCGGCGGCACCCAGGTACGAACGATAGTTCCCCACCGAGCAGACCGGGACGACGCAACCAAATCGTTCGTCGAACGCCCCCGCGTACATCGACTGGTTCCCGCCGCCGCTCGCGCCGGTGATGCCCAGCTTTGCGCCATCCACTTCGGGTCGCGTCAGCAGGTAGTCGACGGCCCGCATGTTTTCGTAGACCTGAAGGCCCGACAGCGGAAGGCCGAGAGGAAAGAGGGTCGTCCCGACCATCTCGCCGTGGTATTCGCCGAGCGCCTTGCCGATCCCGCGTTCACCGGCCCCGAAGGCGTCGACGGCCAGCACGAAGAACCCGAGCCGGGCCAGGCCGATGCATCGCGATTGCGGGACCGGATCCTGCTTGGCCCCTTTCCAGTGCCCGTGAACGCACAGCACGGCCGGCCGCCGGCCCGCTCCGTCGGGGACATAGGCATTGGCCGTCATCAGCACGCCCAGCCGGGTCTGAAAGACGATCTTCTCGATCCGGTAGCCATCCCGCTTCAGCTCGCCGAGTTTCTGCGGCGCGAGATCGCACGGCTCTTTGGGAAACCCGCCCCAGGAATCGAGCAGCTTCTGCCGAAGCTCTTGCTTCTGCGACTGCCAGGCATCGAGCGTCTCGGGGGGCTGGTCGTTTCCCCGAAGCTGTCGATGCCGCTCGTGAATGAATGCCAGAAACTGTTGCCCTGGTTCGAGCGGCATGATTCGATTTCGAGACTATTGCCCGGAGGAAAGAGCGGCAGAGAGACGACGCGCGGAGCTGCGGCTGACTCGCTCAACACCGACCGCTGTCACTCTTCAATTGTCGAAACACCGATCCTACGCCGGGCGGGGCGAAATGGCCACCTTGCCCGACGTCGTCTGGTTGCGAAATTGCTTCCGAATTCCCAGACGGGATGTCGGCGGTCTCAAAGCCAGCGGCTCAGCGAACTGCTTTGCCGGAGCGAAGTCTCGCGGCTCGGAACGCGAGAAGACTGGATAGACCGGCAAAAACGCCGCGGCCAGCATCAACACGGCGATGCGACCCGAGCCCGACAGCGCCCGCGGCGCCGCTCCGCGCATGATTTGCGTCAACCGTTGGCGCAACTGGTGAACCTGCCCCAACCCCGTGGCGGCCGGAGGCAACGGCGCGCACGATTCGGAGAGGAAGTCGATCGTTTCGAGAAGCGCTTCGGCATAGACCCGCGGCGTCGCCGCGCAATGCGCGATGACCCATGCGTCGCAGCATTCCTCTTCGGCGGCCTCGATCCGCCGGCGCGCCCACCAGACGACCGGATGCCACCAATAAAGCCCGGCGACGACGAGCTCCAGGGCGCGGACCCAATGGTCGCCACGGCCGAAATGGGCCAGTTCGTGGGCGAGCAGTGTGCCTCGCGACTCGACGTCGATCCGCTCGAGCAGTCCCAACGGAAATACCAGCCGAATCCGGTGACCGACGCCGCACAAGAGGGGTGAAATCGCTTCAGGGATGAGCACGACGTCCGGACAGCGCGCCAGT
>JAGVKR010000519.1 GCA_020050375.1 Planctomycetales bacterium | reverse complement strand
GGACTTCGCAATTCGGGCATATGCTGGAGAGTCCTCTGCATGGCGGGGATGGTCCTTGCCGGGTTTTGTGATCCGACTTCGATTCTAGCCCAGGAGAAATCTCCCATTTTCGTCTATGTCTCAAAAGCCCCCGAGCAGCAGATTCAAGTCTTTCGACTCGACTCTCAGGCGAAGAAACTCAAGGCCATCGAGACGTTCGCCGTGGAGGGGGGCCCCGGATCGCTCGGCGTCGACCCGCACAAAAAGCACATGTATGCTTCGCTGCGGAACATCAGCAAAATTGGCAGTTATCGCATTGATCGGGCGACGGGAGCTTTAACGCGGCTCAATGAGGTGTCGCTGCCCGAAGGTGAAAACGCGGCCTTCGTCGCGACCGATCGATCGGGGAAATGGCTGCTCTCCGCGTCGTACGCCGCCGGCAAAGTCGTCGTGCACAAACTCAACGACGATGGTTCGATTGCCAGTCCCGCCGTGCAGACGGTCGTCACGGCGAGGACCGCGCATTGCATCGCCGTGAGCCGCGACAACAGCAAAGTCTACGTGCCGCACGTCGCTCCCAACGCGGTCTATCAATTTCGATTCGACGCAACAACCGGCATGCTCACGGAAATGGGACTCGCGCCCGGCGGAGCCGAAAAATCGGGCCCACGACATCTGGCGTTTCATCCCACAAAAGATCTCGCGTTCACGTCCGATGAATCCGGGAGCAGCGTGACGGCGTATCAGATTGACCCGAAAGGCGGACTGAAACCGCTCCAGACCCTCTCGACCCTTCCCGCCGATTTCACCTCCACAAACTCGACCGCGGAAGTCAAAGTCCATCCCAATGGGAAGTTCGTTTGGATCTCGAATCGAGGACACGACAGCCTGGCGGGGTTCTCGATCGGCGATCAGGGGGAACTGACGGCGATCGGGCAGACGCCGACCGAGAAAACGCCGCGTTCGTTCGACATTGCGCCGAGCGGTCGATTCGCCTTTGGCGCGGGGGAAGGATCGGGCAAACTCGCGTTCTTCGAGTGTGCTCCCGAGACGGGCAAACTCACGCGCCTTGAGACGTACGACATCGGCCAGAGCTTGACGTGGGTGATGGCGGTCGAATTGTAGTCTTCCGTTCACGGATGGACAGTGGCCGATATCCAGCGGAGGGTGACAATTTCGGCTGGTCACGACCAGGAGCGTTTGCTTGACGCCGACGAGCCACCCCTCCCCCGTCAAGAGGGTGGGAAGAAGAAGAATCTGCTTGGATGTCGATGCCCCCATTGACCGGTGCATCCCGCTTTTGCCACCCATTCGCGGCTGGTTGACGCGGTCCCGCGATCTCTCGACAATCCTTCGAGAGGTGTCGACTCACAAATCAGGGAACCCGCCATGCGAATTGCGCTCGTTCTGACTTGCGGCACACTGTTGACTGCGTTGATGCTCGCGCCGATTCAAGCGGCGGACATCGCCGAGCAGGATCCGGCCTATTATCACACGGGCGAACTGGCGGGATCGCTTCGCTCGACGGAGCCGCTGCCGTTGTTCGATGCCGATCCGCAGCATCTGTGGAATCGACTCTTCGCGGCGATCACGATCCGTCCCAGCATGCTGCCTTCCGTCCAGGACGGGCCGCCGGTCGCGCGGATTGAGGGAGGGGACCGGATCGAGTTTTTCGGGTGGGGCGGGACGACGTATTGGGACGAGCCGGCGAATGCCGCGCGGCTCGAAGGGTTGCTGGAAAAATTCCTCGCGGAGGGGGGCGAAAAACTCTCGACCGATCCGCTCAAACGGGCGCTGCTCCAGCGCGACTTGTGGGCCATGTTCGATTTTCTGATGAACCGCCACATCGCGCGCAAAGGGGATTCTGAAACTCGACAGCGCCGTTACGAGCTGTGCGGCAAACTGGCCCGCGCGATTCAGACGCTGGCCCTTCCGGCGGAGACGCTGGCCCAGCTTCCGGACAACTATGCGTTGGCGGTTCAATCGGGGCATTTCGCCGCGACGCACGAGTTTGATCCGAAGCGCGACTACCTGCCGCCGCGGATTCTGTCGGCGGACGACGAATGGCAGGAGGTCGATTTCTTTCAGGCGCGGCGGACGGAAGATGTCGAACGGCGCTATGTGTTTCTGCACATGCGGGCCTTCCAGGGTCGGTCTTACTTCCGCGTGTTTTGCCGGTTCCCGAAAGGGCGGTCGCAGTTCGAAAACTACCTGAAGGAGCTCGATGCCAACGGAATCGACTGGCGGGCCTCGGCACAGCACGGGAGCATTACGCTCAAACCCGATGCGCCCGAGCTGCCGGCAGGGACGGAGGTCGCGCTGCTGCAGTTTCTAATCGCACTCGATACGAACATGCAGATGGTTCTCACGTCGATCGTTGAGTCGGTTCGCATTCTGGTCTTCAAGAAGAGTGACGGAATCGAAGATCGCAGCACGAATCTGGGGAACGGCGTGAACGCGGCCAAGTACACGCTCAAGCGACGCCTCGCGCTGGCCGAGGGGGGAATGCAGCACGGCGGATTGCACCGCGAGCCGGACGATCTCCCCGTCTATCGCGTGCTGTTCGAGAACGAGATGGCCCGCGACTGGGGCTCGGGGGGACGGACCATGCAACTGACGGCCGATTGCCGCCGCTGCCACCAAGGGAACCGGCAAACGGGCGTCCAGACGATCGGTTCGCTGGTCAACACGGCGAGCGTCGATTCGGGCGCCGCGCTGGGGGTCTCGCACACGTTGCCGGCAGGCGCCCCCAGCCCCCATCCGGCCCGCACGGTGAAGTGGAAGACCGCAGAAGAAACGTACCGGCGGCTGGTGGAGTTTGTGGGGAAGTGAGATTGCCGGAGGGCGGCTTGAGGCTTGAGACCCGGGGCTTGAGCGGGGCCGACTGTGGAACAGTGGTGTGGCACACCCTTCTGACTTGGGTCGTCAGGTCGTGTCACCCAACGCGAGCGCTCTGTCTATTCGGGCCGGCGTTTGCGGGGCTCTTTGTCGGGGAAATCGGGGGGCAGAGCTTTGCGGTCGCGGGCGCGGACGGCTTCTTTGAGCAGGAATTCGATCTGCCCGTTCACGCTCCGCAAATCCTGCTCGGCCCAGCGCTCCAGCGCGGCGTAGAGCGCGGGGTCGAGTCGGAGCAGGAAGGGCTTGCGGGAGGACATTGTACGAGTTTGGCGAATCGGGTTACGTGTAGAGCGTGCCGGCGTTGATGACGGGCGTTGCATCGTGCTCGCCACAGAGAACGACGAGCAGGTTGCTGACCATCGCCGCCTTGCGCTCGTTGTCGAGATCGACGACTTGTTTGGCGGCGAGCTCCTCGAGTGCCATCTGCACCATGCTCACGGCGCCGTGGACGATCTTCTGCCGGGCGGCGATGATCGCCTCGGCCTGCTGCCGGCGGAGCATGGCTCCGGCGATTTCGGGAGCATAAGCGAGGTGCGTGAGCCGCGCCTCGTCGACGACGACGCCTGCCTTCTGCAACCGATCCTGCAGCTCCTGGCGGAGCGTTTCAGAAACCTCGTCGACGCTGCTGCGGAGCGTGGTCTCCCCTTCTTCACCATGATCGTAGGCGAAGCTGTTGGCCATGTGCCGCAGGGCCGATTCGCTTTGAATCTTGACGTAGTCTTCGTAGACGTTGACGTCGAACAGGGCCTGCGCCGTGTTCTTGACGTGCCACACGACGACGGCCGCGATCTCGATCGGGTTGCCGCGCTTGTCGTTGACCTTGAGCCGGGCCGTCTCCTGGTTCCGGATGCGGAGCGAGATTTTCACCTTGGTCATGAAGGGATTGGTCCAGAAGAATCCGCTTTCCTGGACGGTGCCGCGATAGTCGCCCAGCAGCAGCAGGGCACAAGCCCTGTTGGGTTGCAGTGTGAAATATCCGCCGCAGGAGACAATGCCGGCGATTAACACGGGGATTGTCAGAAATAGCCCCATCGCCGAAGCGGAGGAATAAGGACTGATCATCGCGAGGCACAAGATCGTGGCGGCGATCCCTCCAAAAATCAGGATCACTGTGACGACGAGCATCATCCAACCGTTCATCACCTGCGTGGTCTTTTCAGCGGTCATGGCGAAAGCCCCCTTGGGAACACCGGAAATCTCGGTTCATCGTGTATATCACGATGATATCACTTTGATATTGAACGTCAAGAAGAGGGCGATGGATCACCGAAAAACGGGGAGAAATGAAAAATTGCATGTTTGTCGGGAGCGGCGGCCGAGCCTGGGTGAATGCGGAGTGCGGAATTCGGAATGCGGAGTTGGGGGCATGCGGCTGCCGTTTCGATGCCGGCGGGACGTTCTCCCGTTCTCTCTGTCTCCCCCTCTCGCCGTCTCGTTTCACGACCCGGCCTGTCGCGGCGGCTGGTGACCGGGTAGAACGGTTTCAGGTGGCAATCTTCCGGCCACCGTCATGTCCGTAAGTGGAGCAAACGACTCGTGCGGTACGTCCAGGGCATTCTGGTGATCATCGGCTCGACGGCGTTGAGCACTGTGCTGGGCGTGCTGGCGATCGCGGCATTGGTCGGCCTGTTCCAGCGGCCGGGGGGCGAGCCGTGGACGCGGGGGTTCGGTCAATACATTGGCGGACTCGTGTGCGGGGCGCTACTGGGGGCGCTCGTCGGGTTTGTGGGGAGCCTGGGCTTCATTCGCGCGCAGGATGACAACGGCCCGTGGCATCCGATTGCCTGGATTGGGATCGCTCTGGGGCTCGTGGCGGGGACGGCCCTCAGCTTTCACTGGGGCATGGCGAGCGGAAACCAATGGGAACTGGTGGTGGCGCTGGTCGCCTTCGCAAGTGGCACCGCGGGTGGGATTTTTGCGAGGCTGGTGTTGGCCGTCTTCCGTTCTGCAATCAACGTGAGACGCGGTTAGCGGCGACGACGGCGAGTCGGCGGCTAATGAGCGGCCACGCACTCCCTCGCTAACGCTTCGGGTTTCGAGCCTCGTGCTCTGTTCCTCACCGCGCCTGCCGTTGGCAATTTTCGCAGCAAAACACCAGAATAATGATGCGAACGTCTGGTCGTTGGGTCCGCATTCGTCTGCGGACGAAGATTCTTATTACGAGAGGGGGCATTCATGCGTCGTTTCCGTTTATCTGCCGCGGCTCTTGTGCTGGTCTGCCTGGCGGTGCCGATGTCCACCGCCTGCGCCGAGTTTCAGGTGGGGACCGCCATGCGGATCATCACTCCCGACCCGCTTCTGCCGGTTTCAGGAGGAGTCGGTATTCCCAATCCTTCGAAGGAGAAAAAGGGCGAGCTGACGGCCCGGGCCATCGTCTTCCGGCAAGGGGACGTTTCGGTGGCGGTCGTGCAGTTGGACTCGCTGGGCTTTCCTTCGGCGCTGGGAAACCGCGTCTGCGCCCAGGTGCCGCGGCTGCCCAAGGCGAACATCCTCATTGGTTCCACGCACACGCACAGCGCCCCCGATTGCTACGCCTTTCCGGATGGAAAGGGGGGCCACACGGGGGATCTCAAGTACATGGATTTCGTCTGCAATAAAGCCGCCGAAGCGGTCAATGACGCCCTCGACCACCTGCAGCCGGCGAACCTGAGAGTCGCGACCGGCGAAGCCAAGGGGAAGATCGCCTACAACTATTACGCCCCCGACCTGTACGACCGGCGGATGAGCGTGATCCAGGCGGTCGATCCCAGCGGCAAGGCGTTGGCGACGCTGGTCAACTACGCCATTCACCCGGAAGTGCTCGGCAGCGGTGTCGGCATCGTCAGCCCGGACGCCATCGGTCCCCTGTGCGACAAGCTGCAGGAGCAGACCGGCGGCTTTGCGATGTTCATGAACGGCGCGCAGGGGGGGATGATCACTGCCGACAACCGCGACCTCGCCAACCCGCGCGACGTCAGCCGCGGAGTCTGGAACGATTCGCGGACGTGGGACGAATGCCTGCGGATCGGCCACCTGATGGCCGACGAGGCGCTACGGATCGTGAAGGAGGCTCCGGTGCAGAAGGATCCCAAGCTGGTATGCGAAGCCCTGGACGTCAAGTTTCCGGTGGAATCGCCGATGATGCAGGCCATCATCACCGGCTCGCCGCTCAAGTATCCCTTCAACCCGGACAAGTCGGTCAATGCGCGGCTCAACCTGGTGAACCTGGGCAACGCGCAGATTCTGACGATTCCCGGCGAAGCGCTGCCGAATATCGGTTTCTACCTCAAACGGAAAATGCGCGGCGAGCACAACCTGCTGTTCGGGCTGACGAACGACGCTTTCGGCTACATTCTGACGAAAGTCGATTTTATGAGTTTCCCCCGCTACGACTATGTCTCGCGAACGTCGCTCGGAGAAATGACCGGCGAAATCCTGATCGAAAACGCCCTGCTGATGATCGACCGGGCTCCGGTGCCGCAACAACTGTCGGGGAAGTGACACGGAGCCGAACATCAGTAGAACGGACTGTCAGTCCGTTCGTGTCGACGACGAGAGGACGTGCCGCCGTGGAAGTGATTCGGGCGATCGATTCCGTTTTGGCATCGAGCCCGTTCGTCGTGTTTCGTGCGTCAGAGGCGGGGATGTCCGCACTCCCTCGCTGACGCTTCGGGTTATGATGGCGGCGCCCCGATTGCAATCCGATGCGTTAGCGAGGGACCGCTGGCCACATGCTCGGCGTCGCAACAAAGCCGCAACTAAAACGTTTGACGATTCCCGACTCCACTCATTGCGGCCTGATGTCACGCCTCGGTCCCTGATCTCCTTTCCACTCTCGCCAACCTCCTCTCGCTCTCGCAACACCATGCCCTCCATAGCCTGTTTCTGCTTGGCATTTCTTTTCGCCGTCGGCACAGTGTCGGCCTCCACGGGCGTGCTGGCGGCAGGCGAACCGGTGTCGCCGGCGCCTCAAGCGGAGTTGCGTCCGCTGCTCTCGATCGAGTGGTCGCGCGGCCCCAATCTTCCCCAGGGATTCCAGGACAGCGACGGCGGGTTCCTGGGGACCACGCTCGTCACCGCCTGCGGGTTCTGCAGCGGCGGACTGGAGCTCGACAATCAGCACAAGCCGGGTCGTTATCCGCGCGGATTTCTCAAAAAAGTCTGGGGGCTCGATGTCGCCGCCGACCAGCGGGAGTGGACGCCGCTTCCGGATTTCCCGGGCGCGGCACGTCAGGGAGTTCTCTCGGCGGTCTTGAGCGACAGTCTCTGCGTGTGGGGCGGTTTCAGCTACGACGCCCCGTTTTGCTATGCCGATGGCTGGCGGTTGCGACGCGATGCCAGTGAGTGGAAGTGGACCGCGCTTCCGCCGCTCCCCAGCAAGTTGACTTCCAGCGGCCTGGCGGTGATTGACGAACGGATTTACCTCATGGGGGGAGCCGACTACGACGGCGTCAAAGGGTTTTACACCGAGGCCGACCGCGACGGCGCGCACCGCAGAATGGGAGCGCGCCTGTTCGTCCTCGACCTGGCCCAGGTCGATGCGGGCTGGAAGCGCCTTCCCGATTGCCCTGGGACACCCCGGTTCGTTCATGCCGTGCAGGCTGTCGAAAAGCGGTTGTATGTTGTCGGGGGGGCGACCGGAGACCTCGCCCGCGACGGCAAGAACTACGGCTATTGCACCGTCGTCGATAACTGGCGGTTCGATCCCCGCGCGGCGGAGTGGTCGCGGCTCCGCGATCTTCCCGTTTCGAGCGGGAACTTTCCGAAGAGTGCCAACCTGGTGTTCCGCAATCGCTACATCCTTCTTCCCGGTGGGCACCAATACCCCTTCGTGTGCAATCCCGACGGCACCGTGCGCCCCAAATACGGAGTCGCATCACAAAAACGCCCGGCCAGCGGTCTGCACAACGACGTTTTCGTTTACGACACGCAAACTGACCTCTTCGGAACCGCCGACAAACTCCCGATCGACAACAACCTGCCGATGTCGGTCGTTCGCGATGATCGTCTCTACCTCCTGGGAGGCGAAACGGGCGGCGGTTTCGTCGAAGCCGAATACTACGGCCACCACCCCGATTTGTTTCTGGTGGGAAAGATGACGGTGGTGCCGTAGGTCGTCCGCGAGTTTTTCTTCAAGTCGCACGGCTGACATCTCGCAGAAGAAGCTGAGCGAGCTCTTCCGATGCGCAGCGGTACGAAAGCGCGTCGACGTGTCGGACCGGGGCGCTAAACCGAGATTCGTCCGATGCTCGAAAAAAATCGCGGGCGAAGTAGTTCCAGCCTGGCCCCGCACGGGAGGACAGAAGAACGGCTTTCGGGACCGACGCAAGCGATAACGCGGGACGAGTTGTCCAGGAACTGATCGTCCTTAAGGCAAAGTCATGCAGATAGTTACGCCTTGTTCGCGCTGACGGAACTTCGCTCGGGAGCCGCTTCCAGACGCCATCGCATTGCTCGCGATGGCGTGCTGTTTTGGAGCATTTTGCTGCACCAAATCGCGGCGGGGCGCGTTTCGTTATGGGCCAGTTTTTTCGCCCGGAGGCGGATCTGGAAGGCCGTTGAAAAAACGCCGCACGCTCTCTCCGAACATCGATCCTTCGCGGAGAATTCGAGTCTCTGAACGGGTCTGTTTCCTCTCTCCAGGACGCCGGCGTGCCAACGT
>JAGVKR010000520.1 GCA_020050375.1 Planctomycetales bacterium | reverse complement strand
GCGGCCATCGGGGGTCTGGTCGCCGATGCGCGGGGTGCGGCCGAATTCGCCCCCCATCACGATCACAACGTCATCGAGCATCCCGCGCTGGTCCAGATCGGTGACGAGCGTATGCAGCGCCTGATCGAGCGGCGGCAGCATTTCCCGCATCGCCGAAAAATTCCCCGCATGAGTGTCCCAACCATGAACGCCGGCCGTTACGACCGAAACTCCCGCTTCGACGAGGCGCCTTGCGAGCAGCAGCGATCGGCCCGGGTGCGGCCCGCGATACGAACCTTCGCCGTAGCGGGCGCGGGACTCTTTCGGCTCTTTTTCAAGATCGAAGGCTTCGCGGACGCGCGACGACGCGACGATGTCGAGCGCCCGCCGCTGGAAGCGATCGATGCCGCGCCCCATTTCGCCAAGATCGAGTCTGCGACGGACGGCATCCAGCCCTTGCAGCAGATCCTGTCGATCAGTGAGGCGCACCTCGGTGACATCGCGGTGCCGACCCATGTTCTCAACGGCTTCGCGCGGGTTCGAGCCTCCGACACGAAGCGGCTCGTGTTCGACACCCGCGTAATAGGCCCGTTCCCAGTGGTGCGCGTTCTCGATGCTGACGTACGGGGGAATGTCTTTCGGGCCGGGACGCAGGCGGCTGACGACGGAGCCGACCGCCGGACGACGGGCTTCTCCTGCAAGAAACGCCCGCGGTTCCTCCTGCCAGGCGTAGCCGCTGTAGAACATGTTTCCCGTGTGCAGGTTGGCGATCTGCGCGCCGCGGAGAATGGCAAACTTGTCGGCGATCTGAGCCTGCTTCGGCATCAGCTCGCAGATCTCCATCCCCGGCACGTTCGTGCGGATCGGGTTGAATTCGCCGCGATACTCGACCGGCGCCGCCGGCTTCATGTCGTACATGTCGAGGTGCGTCGGCCCCCCGTGCAGGTAGATCATAATCGCCGCTTTGGGCCGCGGCGGATTGGTCCCGGCGATCGCCGAGTGCCGGAGCATCTCAGCCAGCGACATCCCGCCGAGGGCCAGGCTTCCGACTCGCAGGAAATTGCGGCGGGTCGTGCCACGGCCGGTTCGAGCGAGTTGGTCGATCATCAACATGAAAGGTTCTCGCTGGCTTGTTTTTTGATCGCGAGATCACGTCGCACTCGGCTGTGCCTCACGACCAGGATCGATTTGTTTAACCCGGAGCCAGCGGCGACGCCCGATGCCGAAGAGAACCGCCTCGCCGTTGGCTCGGCGTTAAACGAGGCATCTCGTTCGCCGCGTACTGTAAATCGATACGAATCAACTATAGCTTATATGATTATCGGTCGGCAACGTCAATTGGTTGAGTTGCTGGGAATCGGGGCAGATTCACGCCAACTTGGGTGTTCCCCAGTGATTGTCGCGATACGTGCGGCGGAGAAGCGCGTTGGCGTCGTCGTCGCCGATGATCTGCTCCTTGACCGGGTCGAAACGCAGGCTGCGTCCGACGCGGCAGGCGATGTTGCCCAGATGCGGCAATGTCGACGAAAGATGCCCCGTCATGGCGTCGGCATTCACCGCGGTTCCCTCGCGGATGGCATCGACGAAGTTCTGTTGGTGGTTGCGAAGGCCGACCGATTTGTCGTCGGGAAGTTTGACTTCGACCCGCTGTCCTTTTTCGTCGAAGACCTCGAGCTTGCCGCGTTTGGTCAGAAGCATCCGTCCCTTTGTCCCGAGGAACTCGTTGCCGTTGTCGATGTTGTTGGGGTGGTACTTGCTCCACAGCCGCATCTCGAAAATCAGTTGCCGTCGCTGGCCAATCTGGCCGTCGCCCGGATAATCGAACACAGCGGTCATCGTGTCGGGAAATTCCTGATCATCGTCGTGGACGTATTTCCCGCCGACCGCTCCCACATTCGTGGGATGCACGTTGACACCGAGCCCCCAGCGGGCGATGTCGATCTCGTGGACGCCGTCATTGCCGGCGTCCCCTGTCCCGAACTGGTACCACCAGTGCCACGAGTAATGCTGCCGATTGCTCTGATAAGGGACCATCGGCGCGGGGCCGACCCACGTGTCGTAATCGAGTCCCGCCGGCGCATCGCTCGGTCGCGCCTTGCCGATCGGCGGGCGGAACTGCACGTTCCACGCCCGCGCGACGAGAACGGTGCCGATCGTCCCTTCGCGCAAAATGTTGATCGCCGTCTGGATGAACGGAGCCGAGCGACTCTGCGTTCCGTGCTGGACAACCTTTCCCGAGCGTTTCGCCGCCTCGACCAGCCAGCGCCCTTCCTGGACGTTGTGCGAGCAGGGTTTCTCGACGTAGACGTGCTTGCCGGCGGCGAGTGCCAGCAGTGCGGCCGGCGTGTGCCAGTGGTCGGGCGTCGCGATCGACACCGCGTCGACCGACTTGTCGTCGAGAATGCGGCGAAAGTCACTCACCGCTTCAGCCTGCGGGACGATCTTCTTCGCTTCTGCCACTCGCGCCTCATCGACATCGCAAACGTACGCGACTTCGACGTTGGGGAGCGCGGCGTACGATTTGACGTGCCCGCGTCCCTGTCCGCCATTGCCGATGATGGCCACGACGACCTTGTCGTTCGCAGCGGCGTTCGCTCGGGAATTATGCATCAGGGCGACTGTGCCGACCGCGGCGGTTTTCAGAAACTGTCGTCGGGCAATCTCGCTCATGGCAACCTCGTCAACCGAAGGGAATGTGCCGGATTTTTTCGACAAAACGAAAAGTCGCTCTTCGATCGTCGCAAAGTGCAGAGCAACTTACAACGTCAGCGACGAATCGGGCAGCGTTCATTCGGCCGGCGCAGCACCCAGCACCTTGAGGGTACGCTTTTGGAGACCCGAATCCATTCGGATGTCATTGATGGCAGACCCCCATGAGCTTGTCTCATGGGTGAACAAGATTGTGGGCTAGACAACAGGAGACGATCAAAAAGACCCCCACCAGTTCATCTGGTGGGTGAATCAGATTCATTTGGCTATGCGTGTGAAGGCGCCCCGGACTCCGCAGACAACGCGGTGCGCGCCGAGTCTTGTTCACCCACCACACAAGGTGGTGGGGGTCCCACGCTCATTCAATGTCTTCATTTTTAGCCGACGAATCTTTCTCACCCGCCCCACGAGGGGGCGGGGGTCGAGCAGGACTACGTTGAGAGCAAATCCCGCCGCATCGTCAGCAGGACATTCGTATTGAAAACGCCGGCAGGTTGAGAGGGGCAGCGTTCATTCGGCTCGTCGCGCGCGAATGCTGGATTGCGGGCGATGACGGGTGGTACGATGTGACGCGCCAAAAGCCGTGCGGTCGCCGAGGAACAAGAATCTTTCACAGACGATCGACTTCGATGCGGGAGCCTGAGCCATGAGACCGCTGATTTGCGGATGTCTGCTGTTGGCAGCGGCGTCGATCACCCAAGCCGAGACGCGCCCGAACATCGACTTCATTCTCGCTGACGATCTTCGTTTTCACGAGCGACAACGGGGCCGTCGTCGACGAGCTCGGCGGAGCCGATACGCCGTTCTTCAACAGCACCGGCGGACTGCGCGGGCGGAAGGGTTCGTTTTACGAAGGAGGTTTCCGCGTTCCTTGTATCGTGCGTTGGAAGGGACGGATTGCCGCCGGGACGACAAGCGATCGCGTCACCGGATTCGAAGACTGGCTGCCGACGCTTTTGGAGCTGATCGGCGAACGGCAATCGACCCCGAAGTCGATCGACGGCATCAGCTTCGCTCCGACCCTGCTCGGGCGCGAGCAGGACCCGCGTCCGTTCCTCTACCGCGAGTCACCAGGTGGCGGCGGGCAGCAATCGGTGCGGATCGGGAACTGGAAGGGAATTCGCGTCGGGCTCAATCCCGCCCCGAAAGAGAAGTTCGCTCCCGAGCCATTGCAGCTTTACGACCTTACGACCGATCCGGCTGAAACAACCGACGTCGCCGCAAAGCATCCCGAAGTGGTCGAGAAAATGACGCGCATCCTGCGCGAGCAGCATGTGAAATCGGAAGAATTTCCAATTCGAGCGCTGGATGGTTCGTGATGGTCGCACGCAACTTGACACTCCGGCCTCAACCGGGTGACAATCCTCTCCGTTCTCCGTTTGAAATCGACTCTCGTCTGTTCGCTCACCAGCGAGGCCGCAAGCATGACCCAAATCCAGGGGCCGGGGATTTTTCTCGCGCAGTTTCTGCGCGACACACCGCTGTACGACAGCCTCGAAAACATCACGCGCTGGGTGGCCGGCCTGGGCTATAAAGGGGTTCAGATTCCCGCGTGGGATTCGCGGACGATCGACCTCGACAAAGCCGCCTCTTCGCAGAGTTATTGCGACGACTACAAGGGACGTCTGGCGGAGCTGGGCCTCGTCCCGACTGAGCTGGCGGGCTATCTGCAAGGGCAGGTCCTCGCCGTTCATCCGGCGTACGAAGCCGGCTTCGCGGCGTTTCATCCGCCGGGGTTACGCGGGGTCGCACGAACCGAGTGGGCCGCGGGCGAATTGAAAAAGTGCATCATCGCTTCGGAGCGAATGGGTTTGCGAAATGTCCCCGTCCTGTCGGGCGGTTTCGCGTGGCATCTGATGTATCCCTGGCCACAGCGGCCGCCGGGTTTGATCGACGAGGCCTTCGCCGAATTGGCCCGGCGCTGGCGACCGTTGCTCGATCTGGCGCGCGACAAGGGATGTGTCCTCGGATATGAATTGCATCCGGGGTCGGACCTCTACGACGGCGCCACGTTCGAGATGTTTCTCGAGCACACGCAGCAGCATCCGGCGGCGGGCATCAACTACGATCCCAGCCACCTGCTGCTGCAACAGCTCGATTATCTGGAGTTCATTCCGATTTACGGCCAGCGGATCTCGGGGTTTCACGTGAAGGACGCTGAGTTCCGTCCCAACGGACGAGTCGGCGTCTACGGCGGCTATCAGCCGTGGTCGAAACGGGCGGGACGCTTTCGGTCTCTCGGAGATGGCCAGGTCGATTTCCGCCGGGTGTTCACGCTGCTGACCGAAGCGGGCTACAAGGGGTGGGCCGTGCTGGAGTGGGAATGCTGCGTCAAGAGCCCCGAGCAAGGAGCGGCGGAGGGCGCGCCGTTCATAGCGCGGCATCTGATCGAGACGGCACAGGTGGCGTTCGACGACTTCGCCGGCGGCACGGCCAGTCGCGAGTTGAATCGAAAGATGCTGGGGTTGGAATAGCAACCGTGCGACCCGCGATCAGGCAATGGAATGTCCAGACGCAGAAAGAACCGAATGTCCGAAATTCAAAGGTTTGTAACACTTCAGCCGTTTGAAGCGGTCCGAGAGGGAAGCGGCGGCAAGTGGCCAGTGGTCAGGTATTTTCGAATGGCGTGGATGGTGACTTCCAACGGG
>JAGVKR010000139.1 GCA_020050375.1 Planctomycetales bacterium | reverse complement strand
TCTCGTCGGCCAGCTTGCCGGTCGTCACGTTGAGGGCCACCGTGACCCCCATCTTTTTCGCCAGCTCGAGGCGATAGTCGTTGACGTCGGTGATGACGACGTGCCGCGCGCCGGCGTGCCGGGCCACGGCCGCCGCCATGATCCCGATCGGCCCCGCGCCGGTGACGAGCACGTCTTCGCCGAGCACGGGAAACGACAGCGCGGTATGGACGGCGTTTCCGAACGGATCGAAAATCGCAGCCACGTCGCGGTCGATATCGTGCCGGTGATGCCAGACGTTCGTCATCGGCAGAGCCAGGTAATAAGCGAACGCCCCCGGCCGATTGACGCCGACCCCTTTCGTGTCCTTGCAGAGGTGCCGCCGGCCGGCCAGGCAGTTTCGGCATCGGCCGCAGACGACATGCCCTTCCCCGCTGACGACGTCGCCGGGAAAAAAGTCCTTGACGTTGGAGCCGACTTCGACGATCTCGCCGACGAACTCGTGCCCGACGACCATCGGGACGGGGATCGTCTTTTGGGCCCACGCATCCCACTTGTAAATGTGCAGGTCGGTCCCGCAGATCCCGGTGCGATCGACGCGGATCAGGACGTCGTTGATCCCGATCTCGGGGACGGGAACTTCCTCGAGCCACAGCCCCGGAGCGGCCTCACGTTTGACGAGGGCCGGCATGGTTTTCATGGAGAACTCCCTTTTCACCGATTTCCACTATTACGGAACTCTGTGCGATATAGTAGAATCACGATCTCCGGTTTGCAAGACACTGATGCACCCACTTGGACACGTGCCATGCGCGACCGACCCAAGCCCGTCTCCCGGCGCCCCGCGTCAAAGAAAGCGACGCCGAAACGACCGGCTCCCAGGCAAGAGGCCGCCGACGCGCTGACGAAGCACCTCGGGCATCGCGTCCGCCAGTTGCGGGCCGAGCGGAACTGGTCGCTGGAAGTGCTGGCCGGGGCCAGCGGCGTGAGCCGCTCGATGCTCAGCCAGATCGAGCGCGAAGAGACCAATCCCACGCTGGCGGTGACGATGCGCATCGCGCAGGCGTTCGCGATCACGATCGGCGATCTGGTCGAGACGCCGGACGCCAGCTCGTCGGTGATGGTCATCCGCGCCGACGATCGCACGTTTCATTACCGGTCCGACAAGTATTGCCGGATCCGCACGCTCAGCCCGCTCAACCTCGAGAAGGACGTCGAGTTCTACGAAGTCCTGCTGCAACCTCACGGCGAGCTGCGGAGCCTCGCGCACTACAAAGGGACACGCGAGTTTCTGACGGTCCAGCAGGGAAAGGTGCGGGTCGAGTCAGACGCCGATTCCGAAACGCTGAACCCCGGCGATTCCGCCAGCTACCGCGCCGACGTCCCGCACGCGATCGTCAACGTCGGCAAGGGGGAGGCGGTGGTGTTCCTGGTCGATATTTACAATTGAGGGGGGACACACTTAGCCCCCGGTGATTCACCGGGGGCTAAATAGGCCGCGTCATTCTTTGAACTCGATATTCCCCGGCTTGACGTCAGCGAGGTAGATCTTCCATTTGCGAAACGCGGCGACGACGCGCTGGACTTCCGGCCAGCGATCGCCAAACTGCTCGGCCTTTTCGGCCCGCCATTCTTCCATCACCTCTTCCGGATAATCGGGAGGCGTATCGAGATAGGCCCCGGCGAAATCGAGAACGAAGGGAGGATTCACAATCGTCATTTCGATGACCCACAAATCCTCGGAAGTGCGAACAACCTGAGGCACATCAAAACCGCGAATGCTGGTCACGTCGTTCTCACGAAGGCGGGCGTAAACGTCCCGTTCGCGCTCATACAAGCGGTCAAACCTGAGAGCCTTCACTGCTGATTTGCAGTTTGTCGAAAACACGATACCATCGTAACCAAAGCCGAGTTGTTTCACAAAAATCAGACCGTGACGTTTGGCGTATTCGTTCGCTCGATCCAAAACCTCGTCCCGCCAGTTCGCCATGAGCCACTCGCTTCGTTCGAATGCACCGACCGGTTACTCCGCCGCTGTGAAGCTCACACTAATCGTTGGCGACGGGTCGTTGGAACTCGGGCAGATCGGACCGGACGCTGTCTGGTTGCGAGAGCCAATCGATCTTCCCCCCTGCGACGCGACCGTCATCATGTATGTCGACGACCACAAGCAAGAGTGGCCAGTCTACCTCCCCGACGGACTATCCGCCAATTCTCGTCAGGCGCGGACGATTTCGCGAGAAACAGCACAGGCGACGTCCGCGGATTGATAACGACCGGCGCGGTTGTCGCCGCGCCCGAGCCGATCACAAAGTCAGTCGCTGAGCCCCTTCGCGACGTCGGTGCGATACGCGGCCAGGCCCGGGAACACGCCGACGACAACGGCCAAAACCAACAGCGCCGGAAAGATCGCCAGCTCCTGCCACTCGAAGGCCCACGGGTTGATCAGGATGTCGCTTCGCGATTCGACAATCGGCCCGGCGATGAAGACCAGCATATGACCAATCAGCAGGCCCGCGAGTCCGCCGACGGCACACAAGAGCACCGATTCGGCAATGATGATCGAGAACACCGTCGAGCGCCGCGCCCCCAGGGCCCGCATGATGGCGATCTCCCGCTTGCGATCGGACATCGAGTTGTAGATGCTGACGAAAATTCCGACCCCCGAGACAATGATGATCAGCGACGTCATCACGACCAGCATCGTTCGCACGTTGCCGACGACGTCGCGCAGCAGCTTGCCGATCTGCTCGATCGGGTTGGCGGCCTGCGCCACCGGCCCTTTGTTGATCCGCGGCTGCATCAGAAATGCGAGCGAGTCGGTCAGCGTCTGCACGAGAATTGCCGTCACCTCTTTTTGCTCGTCGGGAATGAAACCCGGCTGCTGAGCGGCAACCGGCTGCGATTTCTGCTCCCCCAGCTTCTCCGCTGGCATGACAATCTCCTGCTGGTCGGCAGGGAGCGCCCGCGCTTTTTCCGCCGCCTCGGCCTCTGCTTTCGAAGTCTGATGTCCATCGATCCTGTAAAAACTGTCGAGGTCGATGAACACGCCCCGATCGATGGGCGAGCCGGTCGCCGCGAGAATCCCGACGACGGTGAATTTCTCGGCGTGGATGTCTCCCAGGTTTCCGCCGTGGGCGATCGGAAACGTCTGCCCCTCTTTCCAGCCATAGGCCCGCGCGACGCGCGCGCCGATCACGGCGTCGAACGGTTTCTCCAAGGTGTGCCCCTGCTGAAACTGCAGCTTCTTGCCGGGGACGTAGTCGACCTCGAAATACTCGGCGATCGTGCCGATGATGCGGTACTTGCCATCTTCAGTGGTGTCGCCGAGGTTGAAAGGGATGGCATGCTTGACCCACGATTTGCTTTTGAGCTGCCGGTAGTATTTGAAGGGGATGTTCTCGATCGGGCGATCCATGAAGTAGATCGTGTTGAGCACGAGCTGCATGGCGCTTCCTTTGGCGCCGACGACCATGTGGTAACCCGTCGCGCTCTGGCTGAACATCCGCGTCACGATCCCGTTGATCACGAGCACCGTGACCATCAGCGCCACCCCCAGCGCAATCGAGAGCGCCGTCAGCGACGAGGCCAGCCAGCGCTGGCGGATGCTCTTCCAGGCAATCGTCAGCAGATTCATGCGGCCTCCGGTCGGTTGAAATCGCTGAGCTGGATCACCCGCGAGAACTGGTTGGCGACTTCGAGGGCGTGCGTCACCATCAGCAGCGACACGTTGTTCTCCTCGCACGCCGTGCGAATCAGGTTCAAGATTGTCTGTTGGTTAGAGACGTCGACATTGGCGGTCGGCTCGTCGGCCAGAAGCAGCGACGGCTTGTTGGCGAGGGCCCGCGCCACGGCGACTCGCTGCTGCTCGCCGACCGACATCTGCGGCGGACGATGGTGCAGGCGATGCGACAGGCCGACTTTGCCCAACAACTCTTCGGCCCGGCGGCGGTCGACCCTTTTCCCAGAGAAGCTCATGCCGAGGAGCACGTTCTCGAGGGCGGTGAACGCGGGCAGGAGATTGAACGTCTGGAAGACAAATCCGATCTTCTGCGCCCGAAATCGGTCGCGGCCCACCTCGTGCAGGCGGGTGATCTCGACTCCGTCGATCGTGACCGTGCCCGAGTCGGGAGCCGTGATGCCGGCAATGACATTGAGCAGCGTGGTCTTTCCCCCGCCGCTCGACCCAACGAGGACCGCCTGCTCGCCCGATGGCAGGTGGAATTCGGAAATATTGAGAATCGGCAGCGCGCGACCGTCGGGCTCGCGGTAGGCCTTGCGGACATCTTTTAAGATCAGCGACATCGCGGCGATGACTCCGTCACAGGAGGCTTGACTGAGACCGTCGTCATTTTCCCGGCAAACGGTCGAGTGGCAGTTTTCTCATTTCTGCAATTCCATTGCAACAGTAAGAATCTCGTTTTTTGCCGGAAAGATTGGCGATGAACGCCGGACGACGCACACGATCTCGGCGTCGTGGAATGATCTGAATCCCGCCGGCCGCAATTCCAATACGTTGCGCGGGCCCACTTCGTGGGAGGGTTTGTCGGAATCCTTTTTCGCACGAATGACTTCGGCAGCCGTGCCTCGAGCGGCGGCATTCTCCGGCTTTGCAACGCACAACGACTTCTCGTTCTGCGTTGCGTGCCGGACGGGGAAACATAATCATGAAGGGCCACAAAAAATTGGACGCCGCAAGTCATCGCCTCGCAGCGGCCTCGCCAGGGAGAAACACCATTGGAAATTCTCGCCGTTGCCGGTCCCCGTGAAGGGTTGGCCTGGATCGACGCTGTCGCCGTCATCGTCTACCTGATTGTGACCAGCGCGATCGTGATCTGGTCGTCGCGCCAGCAGGAAGACACGGAAGACTACTTCCTCGGCGGCCGGAGCATGCCGTGGATGGCGGTGGGCCTCAGCCTCCTCGCGACGTTGATGTCGAGCATCTCGTACATGGGGATGCCGGGCGAGATCATCGCCAAGGGGGTGACGATGTTCACCCAGTACCTGGCGCTTCCCTTCAGCATGTTTGTGGTGCTCTTCATCTGGGTGCCGTTTTTCATGCGGCTGAAGATGACGAGCGCCTACGAATACCTCGAACGCCGTTTCGATCGTCGCGCGCGAATTCTCGGAGGCTTGCTCTTTCTATTGCTGCGCTTGGGCTGGATGTCGATGGTGATGTACGTCGGCTCGCTGGCGCTTCGGCAAATGACGTTCTCGCTGGTTCCCGAAGGGACGCTCGACCCGCTGGGCGAAGGCTTCACTTCGGCGTTGGGAACCACGCCTTTGTTGCGTGAAACGCTGCTCTACTGGATCGTCGCCGTCGTCGGCGTCTCGGCGACGTTTTACGCCTGCGCGGGGGGGTTTCGGGCCGCCGTCTGGAACGACGTGTTGCAGTCGGTGATGCTTTTGGGAGGGACGCTTGTCGTCCTGACTTACGTGACCTGGACCACCGGGACGGGGCCCTTCGACTGGTGGCAAATTGCGACCGAGCACACCGAGTCGCACACCAAGCTGAAATTGTTCAGCCTCGATCCCACTGTGCGAACGACGGTCTTCACCGCCGTTTGCATGAGCTTTTTCTGGACGATCTGCACCCACGGGTCGGATCAGGTCGTGCTGCAGCGCTATTTTTCGACGCGGTCGCTGGCCTCGGCCCGCCGCAGTTATCTCGTGAATGCGATGACCGACGTGACCGTCGGCGCGCTTCTCGCCTTGAGCGGTCTGGCGCTGCTTTCCTTTTACCTGCAACACCCGACGTTTCTGCCCACCGAAATCATGTCGGAAGAGGGAGGCAAGGTTATCGTCCATCGTGGCGATCGGGTCCTCCCGCACTTTTTCGCGCACCAGCTCCCCGCGGGCTTCGGCGGGATCGCGCTGGCGGCTTTGTTGTGCGACGCGATGCAAACACTGGTCTCGGGCGTGAACAGCATCAGCGCGGTCTTCACCCCCGAGACGCCGGCCAATGCCGACGAGAGATCGAAGGGCAAGCTCAGCAGTCTCACGCTCGCCCGCCTGATGACATTCGCCGTCGGCCTGCTCGTCACGGGGCTCGGGATCGCCGTGTCGTATATGGCGCAGCGATCGGGACGAAACATCCTCGAAATGATGGCTCCGGCGTTCAATATGTTTCTCGGGCCGCTCGCGTCGCTGTTCCTGATCGGCATGTTCCTGAAATGCACGGCTCGCTCGTTGATTCCCGCCGTGCTGTGCAGTCTCGCGATTTCGTTTGTCTGGAGCTATTGGAAGGAACTGTTCGGCACCGAGAAGCAGCCGACGTTCACGCTCACGACCGCGATTCCGTATCTGTCGAGCTACCTGATCGCCGCATTCTTAAGCCTGTTCGGCGACCGGAACTCGAACCATCCGGGATTGGCCTACACGTGGAAAGCCGTGATGAGTCGCCCCGATGAAAACGAAGACCCACCCACGACCGTTTAGCCGCGAGGCGCAGCCGAGTGCCGTGTGATCGGGCCCGCGAGCAATGGTCGCGTTGAGTGACTCAGAACACGCAAACGATTCGACTGGATAGACGGTCGCTTCCAGTTTGAATTGGCTTTAGCCAACACGATACAGAATCTCTTGTGGACTGAAGTCCACACGACAAGCCTTCAGTCGACCTCACCGCCGACCTCACGCAATCGCGCGCGGTTTCGACGCGGCCGACTGCTGCGGAATGATGGCGACCTGCGCGACGAGCGTTTCGAGCTGCGATGCGAGCTTGTCCTGCGTTTGCATCAGCAGCTCGGTGGCCTCGGCGTAATGCGATTCGCGGGCGGTGGATCGCTCGGAGCTGGATTGCAGCTCCTGCGAGAGCTCGGTCAATTGCCGACCGAGTTGCTCGAGCTCCTGCAGGAATGCACTGTCGTCGGCGGGCACGGCGGGAATGGCGGCCGGTTTCGTACGCCCGCGGGCTGCCAGAACCTGCGGGCGCTTCGACAAAAAATGCGGGGCCGGGACAGCGTGCGGGCGTGCCGATTCGCGAGAAGTCGTGCCGGCGCCAGCCACGCGGCTGAAGACGTTTTGAGCGAGCGCCTTGGCGCCTGTCAGGCGACGTTCCTCGAATTCGTCGATCTGACGTTCTTCGGCTTCAATGCGATCGATCAGCTCGGAAGCAGAAAGATCGGCCAGAGAATATTCGTCGCTGTCGACCGTGGCAGGGGCGGCTTCGATCGTTTCGATGGCGGCGGGCGTGTGTCGCACTGCAAGCCGGGCCCGCAACTCGACGTCGCCGATGCCGATCACGTCGCCGTCCGCAAGCTCGACTTCACGAACGCCGCGGCCGTTGACGATCAGCACGGGATTGGGAGCAATGGCTTCGAGATGCACTTCGCCGTTCGTCACGGTGATGATGCTATGCAGAACCGGAACGTCGGCTCCACCCAGGCGGAGATCGCAGGTGACGCCGGCGCCGATCAGAAAACGGGAGCCGGTGACCGGCCGCGAGCGAAACCGAGTCCGGCCGCGCGTGATTTCGATGACGAGCGGGACCGTCTTGACGGCGGGAGCGGAAGAGGGAAGTTCCACGGCAACAGCAGCGGCGGGGCTGCTCGGAGACGCTGACATACTCGGGACCTCGTGTCGGCAGGAACGGACGGAATCGAGAGAACCGGCGATTCCGCTCTAGTCAAGCACCATGAATTGATTTCGTCACAAGATTTCGGCAACCATGAACGATTTGCCGATTGAAACTCGGGAGCGGGAGATCCCTTCGCGAGCGAAACGGTGCCACAATCGCTGCCGCTTCTAACGGCGCAACCGGAAGCTGACGAAAGGGACGCGCCGCGCGAAACGGGGCAAACCAGTGAAGGGCTCGCGATTGGAGAAAGTTTGCGGCGTGGGCCGCGATTGAGAGCAGCCAGCGAGCCGCCGGATTAATCCCGGCGGTCCGCATTCGATACACGGGGGTCGGCGGGTTTAACCCTGCCGCTCGCGAGGGGTCATGCGCTACCGCGGCTTGCGAGCCAGCGCGAGCTTCTTTCGGGCCCGGTCCTGATCGGAGGCCTTCGCGTTGAGCTCGGCGTCGCTGTGCGGGACGCGGGCCTGAACCGCGAGCAATTCCTGCTCGGCCTTCTGGGCATCGAGCGACGCCGTGGGAACGGCGCCGTTCGTGAGCAGCGACACGACAGGCCCCTTCACCTGCACGAAGCCCCCGTCGATGAAGAAACTCTGCGTCCCCGAGCTCGTGCGAATCTTCAATTCGCCGGTCCCGAGCCGCCCAACGAGCGGGGCTCGGCTCGGGAGAATGCCGATCTGGCCGTCGAATAAAGGAAACTGCAGCGACTCGACCGGTTCGTCGAGTAGCGTCGTCTCGGGTGTGACGAGCACGAGTTGGAGTTGCTTGGCCATGGGGGCAGGAGTCAGAGATCAGGAATCAGGGGTCAGGGAGAATGAGAGACGGAGAGAATGCGAGTGAGGGAGAAATCTCGTCGGGAGTCTCTTCCACTCTCTATCTCTCCTTCTCGCTATCTCTGTTCTTCGGGCTTTCCTCTTCGCGACGTCAGCCTCCGGCGTCTCTCTTCGCCTGCTCGGCGGCTTCCTGCACGCCGCCGACGTACATGAAGGCCGATTCAGGGAGGTGATCCCACTTGCCGTCGCAGATTTCCTCGAAGCTCTGGATCGTCTCTTCGAGCGGAGTGATCTTGCCCTTTTTGCCGGTGAAGACTTCAGCCACAATGAAGGGCTGCGACAGAAATCGCTCAATGCGGCGGGCGCGATGCACCACCAGTTTGTCGTCTTCGCTCAATTCGTCGACACCCAGGATGGCGATGATATCCTGCAGTTCGCGATAACGTTGCAGCGTCTGCTGCACGCGGCGGGCCACCTTGTAATGCTGTTCGCCGACATATTGCGGGTCGAGAATACGGCTCGACGAGGAGAGCGGGTCGATTGCGGGATAAATTCCCTTTTCAGAAATCTTACGTTCCAGATAGATGAAGGCGTCCAGATGCGAGAATGCCGTCGCGGGAGCGGGATCGGTCGGATCGTCGGCGGGCACGTAGACGGCCTGCACGCTGGTGATGGCGCCGTTCGTCGTCGAGGTGATCCGCTCCTGCAACTCGCCCAGCTCGGTTCCCAGCGTGGGCTGGTAACCGACGGCGCTCGGCATCCGGCCGAGAAGAGCCGACACTTCGCTCCCCGCCTGCGAGAAGCGGAAGATGTTGTCGATGAACAGCAGCGTGTCGGCGCCGGTCGCATCGCGGAACCATTCGGCCATCGTGAGTGCCGAAAGAGCCACGCGCAAGCGGGCGCCGGGGGGCTCGTTCATTTGGCCGAAGACCATCGCCGTTTGCTCGATGACCGCTCGGTCGGTCGTGCCGATCTTGGTTTCCTGCATTTCAAGCCAAAGGTCGTTCCCCTCGCGGGTCCGCTCGCCGACGCCAGCGAACACCGAGTAACCGCCGTGAGCGCTGGCGATACGGGCGATCAGCTCCTGAAGAATAACGGTCTTGCCAAGACCGGCCCCGCCGAACAGCCCGGCCTTTCCGCCGCGGACGAACGGCGTGAGCAGGTCGATGACCTTGATCCCCGTGGCGAAAACTTCGACCTTCGAGCTGAGCTTGTCGAGCGCCGGGGCGTGCCGGTGAATGGGCCAGCGCTCTTCGCAGTGCAC
>JAGVKR010000408.1 GCA_020050375.1 Planctomycetales bacterium | reverse complement strand
TCCCGAGGACGGCTGGCTGCTGGCGCCGGCCGATCATCCGCTGCTCGACCGGGATCTGCTGACGCAGCTCCTTGCTCGCTGGGAGCAGGGGGATTGCCGAATCCTCATTCCGACCTGTGGGGGCCGGCGCGGTCATCCCGTTTTGTTCCGCTGGAATCTCGCGGCCGACGTTTTTTCGTTGGCGAGCGACGTCGGATTGAATCAGCTCGTTCGCCAGCACGCGGCGGAGGTCGTCGAGCTCGAAACGGGTAACGCGTCGATCCTCGCCGATCTCGACACGCCGGAGGATTATGAGCGGTTGTTGCGACGGATTGATCGGATGCACGAACGGTTCACAGATCGAGCACGGAAGGTGATGCACCTTGCCGAAAGTGAAGCCCGGCGGTTGAATCACACATTTATCGGCGACGAGCACATTCTGCTGGGGATGGTCGCGGAAGGTGGTGGGATCGCGGCTCACGTCCTGAAGAACTTGGGCGCTGAACTGGAAAAAACGCGCTCCGAGATTTGGTCCTGGGAGCCGACGCTGCCCGATGACAACATGCAGGGTGGAGAATTGCCGTTGACCACAGAGGCGAAGCGGGTCGTCGAGGGGGCCATGATGGAGTGCCGGAACCTGAATCACAATTACGTGGGAACCGAGCACCTGCTGCTGAGTTTGTGCCGGCAGGAGGAGAGCGTCGCCGCGCGCGTGCTGCGAGATTTCGGGCTGACGCTCAGTGAAATCCGTCAGGAGGTCCTGAGCATTCTGGGGCATGCGGAATGACAGACTGGTCGGGAGTTACACGCCCGATTGCCGTGTCGGACATGCCGCAGCTATCCGTCCCATTCCTGTGACTGCTGACCGAACGAGAGCAGCTCGTTGGCTTTAGCCCTGCCATCGGCTGTGACGTGCCAGACATCCGCGGTCTTAGCCTCGATCAGTCGGCGATCAGAGAGTTGGTGGAGCGCTGCTTCATAGCGCGCGGCGTCCCCCTCAGTCCTGAGCGTCTTGTGCTCCTGGCCAATCGAAAGGGACGTGCTGTGATCCGTTTTTGTCAGTGCGATCACGCCCTCGCAAGCGCCCTCGCCATCGACGGCCCTCAACAGCAACTCGACCGCTTCTGGCCGCAATCGGGACTCCTCTGCCATTCTGTATCCTCCAGGAACTGCCGCTCATTGAGACTGACAGGCGTTATTTTGAGGGTTCCCGGGGCCTTTGCAACCGAGTCCCGCTGGCCGACTTGAAAAGCGCGGGCGGTCCGCCCTAGACTTCCAGCAGTGCCGCTGGCGTTCGCGCCCGTTGTCGCGCTTCGCTCGTGGCTTCTTTCGAGATTGTGGTGTATGTCCGGTCCCGGCTCTGATTCCGACGTGTCCGACTCCGACGTGGCGCAGATTCCCGAGGACCTGCCCCCGGTCCAGCCCCCGTCGGCGGGGTTTCTGGTCCAGTTGTTTGTCGTGCCGGGTTTGATCGTAGCGGCGATCTTCGGCGTCTGGCTGCTGTTCGGCAAACTGGCAACGGGGGACCAGGATTGGCGCGGGCTCGTCGTCGAGCTGCAGCATCAGAACCCGCATCGTCGCGGCCGGGCCGAGCTGGGTTTGGCTCAAATGCTCAACGCCGATCAGAGGCGGGGGGCCGACGGCCAGCACCTGTCGACCAATCCCGAGCTGGGCCAGGCGCTGGCCGATGTGCTGCTGACCGAACTGAAGCGCGGCGGACAATCGCCGGAAGATTTCAACTACCAGGCATTTCTGGCCCGTACGCTGGGTTTGCTCGATCTGCCGGAAGTTGTTCTCCCGGCACTGAGGCAAGCGATGCAGCCCGAGTACGACCGCGAGGTGCGGAAAAACGCGATCGGCTCGATAGCCGTCATGACCGACCGGATGACGACCAACGGAACCGGCGCCCCATCCGACGCCTTTGTTGCCGAATTGCTGACTGCCTCGACCGACGGCGATCCGCTGATTCGCCAATTGAGCGCGTACACGCTCGGGCTGTTTCCGCAGCCACTGGCCGGCGAACGGCTGGAGGTGTTGCTCGGCGACACTGACGCCGACACGCGGATCAACGCGGCGATCGCCCTGGCCCGCAACGGCGACAACCGCGGCTTTGGCGTGCTTTGTGATGTATTGCAACTGGCGAGCCGTCCGCCGACGCCCGGCAGCGCCGACGAATACGAGCAGTTTGTGTCGCTCAAAAATGGTCTGGCGGCCGCTGAGCGACTCGCCGGAAAGCTCACCGCAAGCCAGCGGGACGAGCTGATCGGCCTGGTGCAGCCGATTGCGAAGGATTATCGCGAGCCGAAGATCCGGATCGCGGCACAATCGGCATTGTCGGCGTTGCAAGCTGTTTCGCCGCGGTGACCGACGAGCCCGAGGCGCACGTCGAACTGGGACGCAACGAAAGGAATTGCGGATCCCCGCGGATCGAACGGATACGATTCATCGGGGAACGTGCGTGCTCAACAATCACTGTCTCCCGAATCGGTGTCATTGGCGGCCTCCGCGTGTGAGCGATCTTCCGTCGCATGCGAAGCATTGTCGGGCAGCCGCGGACGGATGATCGCTCGACTCGAGGTGTGAGGAGGTTGTTGAAGTAGCGAACCCGCTGGGTGCTTCCGGCGCGCATGGGGACGCGAGTCAGGGAGTTGATTCGCGAAGTTGGCCCTCATAACCGGCAAGGTTTCACTAGTTTAACACAGTTTGGGGCGTTTGGGTCGACGCAGTCTTCCCGCTTGAGAAAAAACAGACAATCCCCGCATGTTTCCTGTCTTTCTTGGCCTATGCTTGTCGGTCATTCGCTACGTTGGACATACGGTCCGGATTTTCCGGTCGTGCACGCCGCTTGTTGTTTGCAAACGTTCTCCGCGTTTGCAAAGATCACGAATGCACGATGTGTTTCAAAGAGCGGGAGTTGACCGGACGTAAAGACCGCACGACTCAAGAGGCAATTTCTCAAGGAGTACGACCATGATGACGAGATGTGCAGGACTCATCGCCGGACTGGCGGTGGCCTGGGGACTGGGCGCTCAGACCGCGGAGGCCTCGGGCTACTGCGGGGCGGGGAGCTACAGTTGTTGCCCGACGACGGTGTGCCAGCCGGCCGCCTGCTACACGACCTGCCGCGTCGAACGCCGCCAGTGCATGCGGACGGTTCGCGAGATCGTGTACGAACGGCAGGAAGTGCCGTGCACGCGGACTGAGTACGAAACGGTCTATGAAGACCGCCCCGTGACCTGCTACCGCCTGGTGACCGAACGCAAAGAGCGCGTCTGCGAGCGGCAGGTGTGCCGTCCCGTCTGGGAATGCGGCGAGCGCGAAGAGCGCACGACCGTGTGCCGTCCGGTCTGGGAGACCAGCTACCGTGACTGCAGCTACACCGTCCGTCGTCCCGTGTGGGAAACATCGACCCGCGAATGCCGCCGCACCGTTCAGCGCCCCGTCTGGGAAACCGGCGAGCGCGAATGTCGCCGCGTCGTGATGCGGCCGGTGACCGAAACGATCAACCAGACCCGCTGCTACACGGTGATGCGTCCCGTCACGACCTACCGCACTGTCCAGCAGGATTGCGGCCGGTGGACGATGCAGAAGGTTTACCATCCTGGCCCAATGGTTCCGCAGATGGTCAGCGACGGCTGCGGCAATCGCCGCTGCTGCATGGTGCAGTGTCCCGGATATTGCACGTACAAGCCGACGTACTGCCCGCAAATCGTCGAACGTCAGGTGGCGTGCACGACGTACCAGCCCGAAGTGGTTCGACAGGATTGCCCGGTGCAGGTGTGCCGGATGGTTCGTGAAGAGATCGTCGAGAAGGTGCCGGTGCGGACGTGCCGCATGGTTTGCGAAGAAGTGGTCGACCAGGTTCCGGTTCGGACCTGCAAGTGGGTGGATGAAGTCGTCCCCCAGCAGGTTCCGGTTCGGACGTGCCGCATGGT
>JAGVKR010000327.1 GCA_020050375.1 Planctomycetales bacterium | reverse complement strand
GTAGCGATCTGTGACTGATCTTGATGATTCGATGTGTGAATCCTAGTCATGGCAAAGCGTGTGCCGCTGCTGAAATGATGGTGTTGATATTCCATAAGGCAATTTTGTGCAATGATTAACGGCAATTCCAGCGGACTTGATCGGGATCGTCGCTGAGCCGGTTCATGCCATTTTGGCAAGTCCTTGTCTCGATGCGGTTCGACGTAGTCCTGCCAATTTGGCGTGAGTCATTTCGAGGTCGAGGTTGTGAACGCCAAAAACCGGGTCAATCTCGGCGATCTTAGTGACCGGCTGCTTGACACTCGAAACGGGCGGCTGTACAAAAACCAACCGTGATTTGACTTTGTGATGCAGTGCCCGATGTGGCTCTGTAACTTATTGTTTGGATGGATGTTCTGTCGATTCCAGCGCCGCGCAGGCGGTGCCGGATCGACTTCCCGCTGAAGGAGCAGTTTTCCGCCGGAGTGCGAGGACTGTTTTGACAGGTCCTCCCGGCAGCATTAGTCCACCGGCTGGTCCCCCCGGGTGGCAACCTGCCTGAAAGGCTTCCATGGCCAAGAAAGACGCGAAGCGAGCGCGGCATGTCGGCAGCAAGTCGGCCAAGCCCAAATCTCACTCACAGCACTCCGGGACAAGCAAACCGACGACGCAACGAGAATCCTCGGGCGCGTCGGAATCCGAAATCAAACGGATCGATCGTGAGATCGTGAAGCTGGTCAACCGTCGCGCAGCTCTGACCGCAAAATGGATTCAGTCACAACCCAATCCGCTCAAGATCCTCTTTTCGCCCGTTGCGGACGAACATTTGACCGAGTTGATCGAGCGCGGCAATCCCGGGCCGCTGTCGGAACCGGCTGTCCGCGGTGTGTTCCGTGAGCTGGTGAGTGGCGCCCGCAGTCTTGTGAAAACGCTGCGGATTGCCTACCTCGGGCCGGCGTACAGCTTCACGCATCTGGCGGCCATGGAGCGCTTCGGGGCATCGGCGTCCTTCATCCCTGTGAACAACATTGCCGCGGTGTTCGAAGAGGTGAATCGCGGTCACGCCGACTACGGGATCGCCCCGATTGAGAACAGCACCGATGGGCGTGTTGTCGACACGCTGGATATGTTCACGCGTCTGCCGCTCAAGATTTGCGGCGAAGTGCAGTTGGCCATCCACCACAATTTGCTCGCCCGCTGTCAGCGTGGCGAAATCACCGAGATTTACAGCAAACCGCAGGCTCTGTCTCAATGCCGTGAATGGCTGAGTCGGAACATGCCTCAGTCCCGCTTGATCGAGGTCACCAGCACTTCGACAGCGGCTCAGTTGGCGCGAGACAAGTTCGGGGCGGCGGCGGTTGCCAGCCGGCAGGCGGCTGTGCAGTACGAGTTGCAAATCGTCGCCGAAAACATCGAAGACAACAAAAGCAATGTCACGCGCTTTGCCATTATCGGTGACGAAGCCACGAAGCCCACGGGTCGTGACAAGACGGCCGTTTTGCTGCAGATTCCGCACAAACCGGGTTCCCTGGCAGACGCATTGACCGCGTTCCGAAAGAATGGGATCAACCTCACCTGGATCGAATCTTTCCCGATGAAGGGGCCCGAGGTCGGGTATTTGTTCTTCCTCGATTTCGAAGGGCACGCTGCGGATGCCCGTACGAAGCGGATGCTTGCGGAACTCGAACGGAAAGCCGTCCGGCTCGAAGTGCTTGGCTCTTATCGGCGGAGTGAGCCTCTCGAATGACCGGCGGCGGCCGCGACCGGGCGCAAGGTGGCTCTCCCGGATTCCCGCTTGGTCGTCGGATCGGGTGGACGGTTGAAAAACACGCTTGAATCCGCGTGCGTTCTGTCGGCCCGCAACCTACAATGATCGCTCCTGCCGCCAGGACAAAACAGTTGCGGACAGGCTCCGAAAGCTGACTCGCCGACCCGGCCGAGCAGCAACTATCGACTTTCCAGGAATTGCGAGGCGTCACGTGATCATCGTTCTGAAGCCCAATTCAACCGTCGAGCAAATCGACCATATCGTGACGACAATTCACGAGATGGGTCTCAAAACCGACGTCAGTCGCGGGATCAAACGAACGATCATCGGCGTGATTGGTGAAGAGGACCTCCTGCGGAACGCCCCCTTGCAGGCCATACCCGGCGTCGAAGAAGTCGTGCCGATCCTCAAGCCGTACAAGCTCGCCAGCCGCGAGTATCAGCCGGACGATTCCGTGATCGACGTCGGTCGTGGTGTCAAGGTCGGCGGAGGATCCTTGGCGATGATCGCCGGCCCGTGTGCCATCGAAGGGCGGGAGATTCTGCTCGAGATTGCGAAGCACGTGAAAGCCGCGGGAGCCAACATTCTGCGCGGTGGGGCCTATAAGCCGCGGACCAGCCCGTACAGCTTCCAGGGATTGGGCGAAGATGGATTGAAGATTCTCCGCGAGGTCGGCGACGAACTGGAGATGCCGGTTGTGACGGAGGTCATGGATCCACGCCAGGTCGCGCTGGTTGACCGGTACACCGATATCTTTCAGATCGGCGCGCGAAACATGCAGAACTTCAATCTGCTTGCCGAGGTTGGGCAAACCAAGCGACCGGTGCTGCTCAAGCGGGGAATGAGCGCGACCGTCGTCGACCTGTTGATGTCGGCCGAGTACATTCTCGCGGGCGGGAACAAGCGCGTCATCCTTTGCGAGCGGGGCATCAGGAGCTTCGATTCGTCGACCCGCAATTTGCTCGATTTGTCGATCGTTCCCAGTGCCAAGGGGCTGAGTCACCTGCCGCTGATCGTCGATCCCAGTCACGCCACCGGTCGGCCGGATCTGATTCCGTCGATGTCGCTGGCGGCAGTGGCGGCGGGGGCGGATGGCGTCCACATCGAAGTTCACAGTTGTCCTGAAAGGGCGATGAGCGACGGGCCGCAGGCGTTGTTGCCGAAGCAATATGCCGAAGTGGTTGAGCAGATGCGTCAGGTCGCTGGATTGTTCCACAAAACGATTCCGGTCGCGCATGGCAAGTAGCAACTCGGAGATCTCGAAGACGAGAGAGAACATGAGACGCAAGTTTGTGGCGGGCAATTGGAAGATGAACACGCTGCGGCAGACCGCCGTCGAACTGGCCGGCGCGATTGCCAAGGCCATTCCCGCCGCAGTGCCAAAGGTGCAGGTGGCCGTTTGCCCGCCGTGCCCGTACCTCGAAGCGGTGAAGGGGGCGATCGCCGGCAGCGGTGTTGAGCTCGGCGCTCAAAATGCGTATCACGAGCAACCCGGGGCCTTCACGGGCGAAATCGCCGTTGCCATGCTGGGCGACGTCGGATGCGCCTGGGTGATTCTGGGACACAGTGAGCGGCGGGCCATTCTTGGAGAGACAGACGAGCTGATCTGCAGAAAGGTGGCCGCATCGTTGCGCGGTGGTTTGCAGGTCATCCTCTGTGTTGGCGAAACCTTGGCGCAGCGGCAGGCCAATCAGACGGAAGCGGTGCTGGATTCCCAAATGGCCGGTTCACTGGCCGGCATCGATGCCGCGGCAATGGACAAGATCGTCATTGCTTACGAGCCGGTCTGGGCGATTGGAACTGGAGTCACGGCAACCACCGAACAGGCGCAATCGGCCCACGCTCATCTACGCAGGTGGCTCGCAAGTCGCTACAATCCGCAGATCGCCGCGGCCACCCGCATTCTGTACGGGGGGAGCGTCAAGCCGGATAATGCCGGTTCGTTGCTGGGGCAACCCGACGTCGACGGGGCGCTGGTGGGCGGGGCAAGCCTGAAAGCCGCCGATTTTCTGGCAATCGTTCGTGCCGGCGAAAGCGTCGCCAGCGTCTAGTTAAAAACTCAATCGTCGCACCGTCGACGAACAATCATTGCGAACAACGTCAACGGAGTGTCGGAGAAACATTTCATGGGAACTTTCCTGCTGAGTTTATTGCTGTTCGTCGGCATTTTTCTGATGCTGGTAATCCTGATCCAACGGGGACGCGGCGGCGGACTCGCGGGCGCCTTCGGTGGATTGGGGGGGCAGAGCGCGTTCGGAACAAAAGCAGGTGACGTCTTCACTGTGATCACGATTGTCACTGCTGTGCTCTGGGTCGTATTGGCATGTGTTGCCGGCTGGCAGTTGCGGAGGGAGGCGGCCCCCAGCAGTTACTTCACGGATGATGGAGTCGCTGCGGATGCGGTTGGTGTTGCTCCCGACGAGAAAGCCGAAGGGGCTGCTCCAGTCGGCAAGGCTCCGGCTGACGACAAAGGCGAGGAAGAAGCCAAGGAAGCCGACGGCGCGAAAAAGACCGACGAGGGCGCCGCCGAGCCGAAACAAGAAGCCGAGCCAAAGCCGGGCGAGCCCGATCAGGAGAAAAAATCGGAGTAGTGGTCGGCGTTCCGCGCAGCATTCTCCGATTGCCGAGGTTCCCGTGTTGTTGAGCATGACCGGTTTTGGAGACGCCCGCTTCCAGGGTGAGAGCCTGGCGGCTGCGGTCGAGGTCAGCGCGGTCAACAACCGTTACCTCAAGATCACGACCAAATGCGCCGAGGTGTACGCCGGGTTCGAAGGCGAGATCGAACGGGTTGTCCGCGAATCGATCAGCCGCGGGACGGTCAACGTCGCCATTCGCGTCGATCGCCTGCACCGCTGCGAAGATTACGCCTTGAGCCAGACGGCGCTGCAGAGCTACTGGTCGCAGCTCCAGGCGGCGGCGCGCGAGCTGCATGCTCC
>JAGVKR010000125.1 GCA_020050375.1 Planctomycetales bacterium | reverse complement strand
CCTGGCGCGTTGCGTCAAAGCGGCTGTTCGATACAACGCGACGGGCGAGTTCAACAACACGCCCGACAATCGACGAAAAGGAGCTCGCCCCGAAGCCGTGGAGGCGAGAATACACGGCGCCTCGTTGCTCCTTCAGGGGCGGACGGAAGTGACGTGCCTCGATTACCGGGCAGTGCTGACAGAATGTGAACCCGGCGATCTCATCTATCTTGACCCCCCTTATCAGGGAGTGTCCCAGAAACGCGACAACCGATACGCCCCCACGGTGGCGCACGATGAATTCCGCGATGCGCTCGATCGTCTCAATCAACGCGGCTGCATGTACATCGTGAGCTACGATGGGCGAATGGGAAGCCGCCCTTACGGCACTCCCCTTCCAAAATCGCTCGGCTTGCGTCACCTCGAGATTTGCGCAGGAAGATCGGCGCAAGCGACGCTGCTGGGGCAGGACCACGTCACTTACGAATCGCTGTATTTATCTCCCGCGCTCATTAAGAACTGTCGAAACAGAACATCCAGTGCGGGCCGCGTACCGCTCGCTGTCGTTTGACAGCGGCATAATTCCAAGGTGCCTTGATGCGACTGAATCGAACCTGGCTGTGGCTGCTGTTGGCCGTGCTTTTCACGGCGAACACGGCGCAGGCCGCTGGATCCACCGAGCGCGTCATCGACCGCGTCAGTCGCCGTGTGGTCAAGATTTTCGGGGCCGGCGGAATCCGCGGGCTGCACGCCTACAGCACGGGGTTTCTCGTCTCTCCGCAAGGGCACTTGGTGACCGTCTGGAGTCACGTTCTCATCGATCAGTCGGTGACAGTGGTGCTCCACGATGGCCGGCGCCTCGAAGGGAAGATCCTCGGAGCCGAGCCGCAGCTCGATCTGGCCGTCCTCAAGATCGAAGGGGACGATTTTCCGTTCTTCGAGCTCGACGACGCGGTTTCGGCCCCCGTCGGCGCGCGGGTGCTGGCCTTCAGCAATATGTTCAAAGTCGCCGCGGGAGACGAACCGGTATCGGTGCTGCACGGCGTCATTGCCGCGCGAACCCGGCTCAGCGCCCGCAAGGGAAGCTTCGAAACTCCGTACGCCGGCCCGGTGTACGTGGTCGACGCCATCACCAACAATCCCGGCTCGGGTGGAGGCGTGCTGACGACGCGCGACGGAGCGCTCATCGGGATGATCGGAAAAGAGCTCCGCAACGTGCAGACCAACACGTGGGTCAATTACGCCATCCCGATCGCCGAGCTGAAGACGGTCGTCACCGAGATCATCTCCGGCAAATTCGTCCCCCGAACCGATCAACCCGAAGACGCCGCCAATCCGCGACGATACGCCCCGGTCGATTTCGGGATCGTGCTCGTCCCCGACGTCCTCTATCGCACGCCGGCGTTTGTCGACGCGGTCATTCCCGGCTCGCCCGCCGAGAAAGCGGGGATTCGCCCCAACGATCTGGTGCTGTTCGTCAACGACGAGCTCGTGCACTCGTGCCGGATGCTGCGGGAAGACCTGGGGCGACTCGAAGCGGGCGACGTCCTGAAGCTCGTGCTCCGCCGCGGCAACATGCTGGTGCCGGTCGAAATACCGGTTGTGAAGAAGGACGAAGCGGCAGAGAAGTCCGGTTCTCCAACGAAAGAAGAATGAATCAGCGTATGGGCAATTCTCCGGCGGTAGTGCAATATTTGGCAAGCGGCGCTAATTTGGCGTCACGGGATCTTGTTGGTTGTTGCCGGATTTTCGGTATCTGCTCCGAAAATAGAGAATTAAGAATATCAGACCGAGCCCCAAATTGATCCCGATCAACCAGGTGAGACGTGAACGGGATTTCCCTTCCTGAAGCGGAGGCCGATTCGCGCTCCGCTTGGCCGATTCTGTATCGTCCAACTTCTCGCCATCCCACACCTTCACGCCCGTTGGCGCCAAGTTTGTCGGCAGCCCTACGACATGGGCGCCGGGCGTAACATCGAGACCCGCCAGCGTAAATGCAGCCGGGTCGACTTTGATGTTGAATTCAGCCTCGTCGACGGTCAGGACTTCGTGCTCAACGACTTCATCGCCTGCCCGGCAAGTGTACTCGACACTTGTCGGGAACCAGATCTGGCCGGCATACTCCTTGAGCGCCGATCGAACCCGATAAATGCGCAATCCGAGATTCCGCATTGGAACCTTGAGTTCGGCCTGAAGCGCACAATGGTCCATTTCGGGAACGACCCAAATAGCGACTTGTTTACCGTCCGCTCGAGAATAGCTGCTTTTGATCGTCGCTATTCCGTCGACCTCCTCACGAACAACGGTCGAATTCAACCGTTCGGCAACACCATAGAACTGTTCAACCGGAGTGGAGTGCCAAAGGCTGGGAGGCATCGGGATAAGCCCCATTGTGCGAACGTCAAAGCAATTCGATTCAACAGGAGCAGCCTCGTTTCGCGGACCGGTGCGGACGGTATTCGGGGCGGCACCCTGCATCTGAGTCGACATGTAGCTGATGTAGTCGTTCGGCGTCAGGACGGTCCGCGTTTCAATCATCCCATCATTGCCGACAGGCCGAAGCGACTGACCATCCGGTGCAATGATCTTGACGCCACGCATAGCACGATCAAACCGCTGGAACGCACCTTCGATCAGAATGTTCGTCCGGACGAGCCCGTGGAGACCTGATTCAAGCTCAAGTAACGCCTCCTTTCCATCAATCCGCGCTGCAGTTTTTTCGGTTAGAACCATGTGGGCGGATTCGATCCGTCGCCGTTGTAGGACCGCGCGCAACTCAACCTCCGGCCCGCTTTCTGTGAGTGGCGGATCGGCTGCTCGTGTCGGCGCAGTCGCCAGAATGCAGGCGATCGCCGCTGATTTCCAGCCAAGCAAGCACCTCGACATTGAACATCTTTCGTATCGCGAAATGGCGAAGATACCCGGGATACGCTTCATCCGCCCACAAACGGGGGGGGTACGCAGTCGACGTAATGCCAGATATTCGTTTGAGTGACTTCGCAAAGTCGGTTCGTCAGAGTACATGTTCCGTTTAGCGGATTCCAAATAACTGGTTGCCAAGCTCCACTTGGCGACCGGCGTTGTCGAAGCTCCGCTTCGCGCACCGATCGCGCGATCGGTGGAGCGAACTTCGGACTGGTCACGCAGCGGAGCTTCGGCACGAGTGAACTTCTTAACGATGGCGCTATCGTCGTCTAACAACTGCACGAATCTGGAAAAATGACGCGGGATTGACCTGTGCGGTTGACTGTGTAGCGGAGATAATTAGAGGCCTGAGACCCGAGGTATGAAACCTGAGACATTATACGGCACGCGGCTTCAAATGAAGCGTTCTCAAACCCCCACCCCAGCCCTCCCCGCGAACGGGGAGGGGGCCGACTTCTCCCCGTTCGCGGGGGGATTGAGGGGGGGCAAGGTCTCATCTCGCCCCGCGCGAAGTATAGCCGTGTCTCATTTTCCCTCTGTGCCTTTTCACCTTTGTGCCTATTCGTCCATCCAAAAATGAACGCGACTGATCAAAATATCGACTCTATGCCCAGACACCGCGCAACGTGGAGTCGTCTCTTCGCCGCCGTCGTGGCGATGCTGGCATTGTCTGCGGCGGCATCGGCCCAGACCAAATCGGCCGCACTCGAAGGTCAGGAGGAGCAGGCGTTCCAGCAGGCCGCGGCGCTCGTCGCCCCTTCGCTCGTGCGGATCGAAACGGTCGGCGGCCTGGAACGGGTCGGGCAGATGCTGGCCGGGACAGGGCCAACGACCGGCGTCGTCGTCGCTTCCGACGGCTACATCATTTCGAGCGCTTTCAACTTCGCCTCGAAGCCGGCGTCGATTCTGGTCACGCTCGCCGACGGTCGGCGGCTGCCGGCCGTCCAGATCGCGCTCGACAAAGTCAAAATGCTCACGCTTCTCAAGGTCGATGCCGACGGCCTCATTCCGCCGCAAGCGGCTCCGCGCGAAACCTTCAAGGTCGGGCAGTGGGCGATCGCCCTCGGCAAAACTCTCGACGAAACGCCGAGCATTTCGGTGGGAATCGTCGGCGCCCTGGGGCGGATCTGGGGCAAGGCGATCCAGACCGATGCGAAGATCTCGCCGGTCAACTGGGGCGGGGCCCTTGCCGACGTCGAAGGCCGCGTGCTGGGGATTCTCGTCCCTCTCTCGCCGCAGGCTTCGGGCGAAGTCGCCGGCGTCGAGT
>JAGVKR010000295.1 GCA_020050375.1 Planctomycetales bacterium | reverse complement strand
GGCAACTATCCCGGCGTCACCGTCGAGAAAAAGATCGGCAAGACGAAGTGTGGCAATGCCACGGTTGACCTCGTCGATCTTCCGGGGACCTATAGTCTCTCCCCCCGCTCGCTTGACGAGATGGTGGCTGTCAACGTGCTGCTCGGCCGCCAGCCCCACGTGGGAATCCCCGACGTCGTCGTCTGCATCGTCGATGCTTCGAACATCGAGCGGAATCTCTATCTCGTCAGCCAGGTTCTCGATCTTGGGTTGCCGACAGTCGTCGCGCTCAACATGTGCGACCTCGCCGCCAGCCGCGGAATCGCGATCGACGCCCCCGCTCTTTCTCAGAGGCTCGGGTTGCCGGTCGTCTGCACCGAAGCCCATCGTAAACGCGGCATGGACGACATCCGACAGGCGATTCTCGCCGCCGTCGCGCAGGGGCCCGTGCCGCGACCGCGGGTTTTTCCCGCGGTGTTCGCGAACGAATGCGAACAGTTGCAGCATCGCCTGCAGGAACTGGGAATCACGGAGACACCCTACTATCTGCTCGAACGCTTGCTGCTCGATGTCGGCGGCTACCTCGAAACGCATTTTCTCAGCGGGGACCGGCCGGCGCTTCAGAAGCATCTTACTGAGGCCCGTTCGCGACTGAGCGAGCAGGGATGCCGAATTCCCGCGGTCGAAGCCCGCGTCCGATATCAATGGGCGCGAGAGACGCTGGAGGGGATCGTCCGACACCCGGCCGCGCGTCCCGTCACCTGGAGCGATCGGCTCGACCGCTATCTGACCCACAGATTCACTGGGTTGGCGTTTTTCGCCATTCTGATGTTTTTCGTCTTCCAGGCGATCTTTTCGTGGGCGACCCCGCTGATGGACCTCTGTGAAGCGGCGCAGGGATGGCTTGGCGCGCAGGTCGCCGCCGTCGTTCCGCCGGGTCCGTTCCAAAGTCTGCTGGTGGACGGCGTGATCGGGGGCGTGGGGTCGGTCCTGATCTTCCTGCCGCAAATCGTCATTCTCTTCCTGTTCATCGCCATCCTCGAAGATTGCGGCTACCTGGCCCGGGCCGCGTTTTTGATGGACAAACTGATGACGAAAGTCGGCCTGTCCGGCAAGTCGTTCGTACCGCTGATGTCGTCGTTCGCGTGCGCCATTCCTGGCGTGATGGCGACGCGTGTCATCGAAAACCGCCGCGACCGGATGGCGACGATTCTCGTCGCCCCGCTCATGAGCTGCTCGGCCCGCCAGCCGGTTTATGCGCTGCTGATTGCCGCGTTCATTCCGGCGACTGCGTATCTCGGCGGTTGGATCGCATTGAAAGGGCTTGTCCTCTTCGCGATGACGTTTCTGGGAGCTGCTGTCGCAATTCCGATCGCGTGGATCCTCAAGAAGACGCTCTTTCAAGGGGAGACGCCGCCGTTCGTGATGGAGCTTCCAACCTACAAATGGCCGTCGCCGCGGATCGTCTTTCACCGCGTTTACGAGAGCGGCAAGTCGTTCGTGACCCGCGCCGGCACGTTGATCTTCGCCACGAACATACTCGTCTGGGCGGCAGGGTATTTTCCGGGCGATCACAGCCAGGTCTTTCGGCTCCAATCGGAAATCGAGCAGGTGGAATCGGATCTCAAAGGCGACGTTGAAACGCGAGTGCAGCTCCGCGAGCGCCATCGCGAGCTCGGCGAACAACTGGAAGATCGCAGCCCGACCTTGTTCGAGCGGGTGAGTGAAATCGGCGGGGCGTTGGGTGTTATTTCCAACCCGGATCCACAAACGGTCGCCGCCGAACGGGAGAAAGCCCAAGTCGATCTGCAATCTGTGGAAAACGATCTGCTCGCGACAAACCTGCGACTGAAGCCGCTGAATGATCTGGTGGAAGCACAGAACCGGCTCCGAAGCGAATTGCTCGAAGCGAGCCTCCTCGGCCGGCTGGGTCATGCCATTGAACCGGTCGTCCGCCCCCTTGGATGGGACTGGCGGATCGGCGTCGGAGCGTTGGCATCGTTTCCTGCACGCGAGGTCATTGTCGGCACGCTAGCCACGATTTATAGCCTCGGCGGCTCGAATGACTCGTCCGACGCCGGCCTTCAAGCCGCGATCCAATCCGCGCAGTGGCCCGATGGACGTCCCGTGTATAATGTACCGGTGGCCCTGTCGATTATGGTCTTTTTCGCGTTGTGTGCCCAATGCGCGTCAACATTGATGGTCATCCGTCGCGAAACCAACAGTTGGTGGTGGCCCGCTTTCACGTTCGTGTACATGACCGTTCTCGCGTACGTCGGCGCTTTCATCGTCTATCGCATTGCCCTCCTGTTCGTCGCCTAGCCGCACGACCATGCCCTCCCTCGACTGGCAACTGATCGCCGTTCTCGTCTGCGTGAGCGGCACCGCGTTCGTAGTCGGCGGCCGTATCTGGCGAATGGTGCGACCGGGCTCATCCGGGCGGTCGGCCGGCGTCTGCGGATCGTGCGGCAATTGCAGCGCAGGATCCGATACGGCTGCCGTGAAGAGGAATGGCTCGTTTATCCCCCTCGATTCGCTGACAACGACCGGATCCGCCGATAAACAGTCCTAACGTCGATGCGAACCCTCTGGCATCGCACCAGCGCGGTCTGCTCGACGAAACGCTCGTGATCGTGTCGAGCGAAATGGGGCGCAAGCCAAAAGTCGGCGACCCGCGCTCGGGCGGACCGGGCGGCGCCGGCCGCGATCACTGGACCGCCTG
>JAGVKR010000369.1 GCA_020050375.1 Planctomycetales bacterium | reverse complement strand
GCAAAGCATAAAGCGGTCGGCGGGGTCGTGTGGACGGACGGCGAGCATTGCTGGATGATGGCCCACAAAAACAGATCACTATAGTATACACATGTTTATTACAAATGTCAAGACAGCGGGCGCATGCCGGGCCAGGTTGTGCATCCATCATTTCTGGCGATGGGGACTGCAAAACGCGTTGTGCCGCCCCTCACCGGGGCTTTGACTTTCGTCGCGACCAACCGACCGGCGGTTGCCACTGCCGGCTATTTCATCGCGCCCTGGCGGGCTGAACTTCCCGGATTGGCGGAGGCCCTCCGGATTTCAGGCAGGAATTCGTCAGCCGACTGCCCCATCATCCGCCTGGTGATGGGCTGTTGGAACCCGCTGACAGTGTGCTGATGCACGCGAGTCTGTCGGTGTGTCGGACCGAGGCGCGCACTCAAAGTGTGCGTTCAACTCCCGTTGCATCGCCTTGGCAATCGGCGCGAGCTCGCGCTGAACAACATGGCACGGCCAAGCCGAATCCGGACGGACACGATCCAAGTCGTGACGATCACGGAAGTTCGTCCGCCGAATCGTCATCGTCCGGGTCGCTAAGCGTGGCTTGTTCGGCTTCGCGGAGTGACTCGTCACCCTCGGACAAGCCGGAAAACAGGTCGCGCTGAACGCGTTCAACGCCGAGTGACTTGCGCCAAGCGGCGGGGACGTCCAAAGCCCCGGCGGCCCGGAGCTCATCGACGGTAATCAAGTGTTGGTCCTTCACAGATCGCCTCCATGATTTTCGCCTGGTCCGGTTCCATATCCACGAGCAACGCCAGAACGTGCAGGACGTTGAGCAGTTCGGTCGTGTATTCGGCGAGCCAGTGGTCGGGTTGGATCTCGCCGAGCTTGGAGGGCGGCCGGCGGTCACCGATGATCGGCCGCTCGCGGTTTTTTTTACGATAGCTGAACCACTGCGTCAACACTCGCTTGCCGGAGACTTCGTACTGCCACACTGCGGCCGGCACGTTGTCGACGAAACCCTTTCCGATCAGCAAGCGCTGTGTTGTTTCATCATAGTCGATTTCGTCGGGCATGGAATCTGGATCGTCCGGGATCGCCTCGGCTTTGGGAATTCGCGGCGCTCGCTCCTTCGGCAGACGCGGCGGCCCGAGCGATCCACAGATTGTCGGGCTAACAGACCCAGCCGTTCAGGGATCGGGGAATAATGTTGCTTGGCCGCGCTGCGGTGGTTTTGATTTCCGCGCGCGGGCACCAACGAAGTCGCCCATGGCTGAGCGTCCTTGGGCGAGGCGTTTGACCGTCGCCTTGATGGCGGCATCGGCCGCGTCAATTCCGATAAAACGACGCCCCAGCATGGCAGCGGCTTCGAGTGTCGTACCTGAGCCGCAATAGCAATCGAGCACCAGATCTCCTGGATTTGTCGTCGCGGTAAGCAGGCGCAGAACGAGGTCGATGTTCTTTTCGGTAGGATAGCCGGTAATGTGGATGTTCTGGTTATGGGCGTCCTTGAAGTTCATCCAGATGTCTTGGACCGGAATACCTTTGCTGCGATCGAAGTAGACCTTGCGACGAGGATTGCCACTCGGCGACCAATAAATCTCGCCGGCAGCGTCGAGTTCGTCGAGCTTGGCGGGCGGATATTGCCAGTGCTTTCCCTTGGGGGGAAGCTTGCCGCGCCACGCCTTGCCGGTCTCACCATTGCGTTCGCCAGGCGCGTGAACGGGCACTTTCTTGAAACGCCTTCCGGTTGCGGCATCGACGCACGGATACTCGTCGGCGATCTTTTCGACTGTCCAGGCGTCATACGGGCGGTGCCAAACGTTTCGATCGCTCTTCGAATAAAACAGAATGTGGTCGGCGATATTCCCCAAATTGTTACGCGTGTAGTTCTTCGTATTGCACTTTTTCCGTGTGATAAAGTTGCGGAAGTTGTCGCGGCCGAACACCTCGTCCATGACGAGCTTGGCCTCGAAAATCATGTTCTGATCAAGGTGGAGGAAGATCGAACCATCGTCGGCAAGCAGATCGTGAAGGACGATCAGTCGCCGACGAAGCGCTTCGACGTACTCTGCGCCATCGAGATGGTCTTCGTAGGCGTGCTTGACGTCGCGATCGACGAACGTCATCGACGTGGCGTACGGCGGATCGATGTAGACAGCGCGGATTTGTCCACGGATATTCGATTGTTTTCGCAACCATAGCAGCGCGGTGAGGTTATCGGCTTGGTACAGTTTCCCGTCTTTCAACCCAATGGATACTTCGGTTGGCGGTACGTCCGGCAAGACCAAGACTTGCTCGCGCGATATTTTTCCGGCGTACTGGAGCGAATAGCCCCCCACACGATTTCGACCATTGGATGGAATACCAGTCGCCATGAACCTTATGACTCCAACCAGTGCATCGTGATTCTCTGAGTAACCATCCGAAGGGTACAGACCATGATACGTCCATTGCCGATCTCTTCGAGCGCCGCATAATCCGACCACATTGACCCCAACAGCAAGCCGGGACCGTCGTTCAGAAAGATCAGCTTCACTTTACGGAGATTTTCAGTGACAGCGTACGCCAGTACTTCCGCAGCCGCGCCGTGGTAACCGCCGGTGCGGTCATCCTCCTGCGCGCCGCCACGATCACCATCGTACCGAGCGAACCCGATCGCAAGCAGACTGGCATCCCGTTCGAAAACGAAGTCGACGGGGTATTTAGGGCGTTTGTATTCGGGCCAGATCGAGCCCAGAAGAATGTCTTTGCCGGCACGTTCCGGACCCTTCACCGTCACGTTCGGCAAATGCCGGCGGATCAGAGAGAAGAACTTCTCCGTTAGGTCATATCCTTTCTTGCCCCGGTCTTTGTATTCCCATAGCACGGCGCAAAGCGCTTCGTCGGGAATCGGACGTGATTCGAAAGCCGACTGCACCTGGTCAATTGGACGAAAACCGCTCCCGAATTGCTCGCATATCGTCGTCGCCTTCCGTTTGCCCTTGAGCATTTCGACCGGTGTCGAGGGACTGACGTACTTCCGAAAGACGCGGGCAAGCTGAATGCGCATCCACGTCTCCCGCAATTCGCAAATGCTCATGAACAGCGCTTGCGACGATTCAGAACGCTTAAGAATTTGCCCGAATAGCACAAGCACGGGTTTGTAAAGCTCGCACGCGTCTGGAAGAATATCCGGGTAATACTCTCCGCCGGCAAGCGTGATCCAATTCGCCGCGTCTGCGCGGTAATCCGCGAAGCTGCTCCGAGGCCCAGGAACGCTCGGTGAAGTGATTGTCATTTGTTGTGCCGACGGTTAAGAATACAAGAACGCGAGTCCGATCCCAAGCCTCCTTGTTCGATTCAGCTCGGTGTACACGCGGAACAGCGTGACTGCTACTGAGCCAAATTGCCTCCCGACTTGGTCCCGTTCGTCGGTGAGGGCGGGGCTTTTCTCGGCCAATTGCTCGGTGACTTCGTCGCGCAGCAGGCGGCAGAGCCGCGCCGAGACGTTCGCAAGTTCGGCAGCAGACTTTGGCGGAATCGGCTCCCAGCGAAGGAACTTGTCGAACCGTGCCACGAGTTCGAGCGGTGCGGCGAGTTTCGCTCCTGACGTTTCGATGTCACCCTGCAACTCGACGACCGAGCCGACAAGCTCGCCGTCTTGCCAAAGACTGAATGAGTTGCCGTCGGTGTACAACAGGTTGGGAAGGGATTGCAGCTTTTCCCACTGTTCCTTGTCGTGCCCTTTGAAGCGGCGCGGGTCGGCGCCTTTGCCGGGCGCCTTGACCTCCACGAAGCCGATGAGCACGTTGCGGACAGTGATGGCGTAATCGGGCCGCGTCTTGAGCGTGGAGAGCGACGATTCTCCGACTGCCGCGAGCCACTCCCGCTTGAAGCCGCAAAGCTCCGCGAGATCAGCGAAGAGCCGTTCCAGCGGGGCGCGGAGCTGGTCCTCGCGCTCGCCGGTCGCGCCGGGATTCGAGAGCTTTGCTTTCGCGTCGGCGCCAAATCGGGCAATGGCCGTTTTCAAGTCAGGCATTTCACGGCCCCCATGGTCGTCGTGTGTTGAGATGAGCGATGACGCTCCAATGACGAACTGATCGAACTCGAACATTATCTGGATAATGCTGATTTACGGAAGTGCAGAGGCAGAATCCTACCGTGCGGCGAGTGACGCAGGCACGCTCAGTTGGCCCGACGTCACTCATAAATCCGGGTCACGCTCCCCACATCCGTTACATCGATCGAAGCGGGCATGGGCCGAAACACGTCTGAATGACGGCCAGGTTGATCCGCGACTTTTAGGGAGACATTCGATGTCCACTGCTTCCAGTCCATCACAATTCCGGGTGGAAATCATGGCGCAAGCCGCCGGACCGATTCGACCTCGCACGAAGTACAAAGAGCACAAGCTCCTGAGGGCCGAGGGAAGCATTATGCTCCCCTTTGTGCCATATCCTGGCCTCTATCTCACCTTTTCGAAGGCAAGAAAACGTGGCGTGCCCTTAACATTGTATTTGCGAATCCGTGCCGTTGAGTGGAGTATCGCCGAAAATCGATTCGAGTGTGTCGCCGACGAATTACTTGGTTCGCCTCTCTTCTCGGAGACCTATGAGGTACGTGGCGGCGGCAAAGCAGATGGGCTGCCACACCGTTTTCAGCGAGGATCGGAATGACGGGCAGAACTATGATGGCGTCACCGTCATCAATCCCTTCGCTGCGAGTGCGGCCCAATGAGCTGTCGGCACACCGACGCCCGCTGAGCACAAGGCCGTCCAGGCCGCCCGCACCTGGGTGAGTACGAGCGATTGGGACGTCAGTTGCGCCGCCTGTTTAAAAGCAAGCGTTGGAGCGAACGAGTTTCCATCGCCGCTGATCAACAGCCAGCCTCATCAACATGCCTCGGTCACATCGACCGACGCGTCGAAACTGCACGAGCGGGCGATATCAGCGGCTTCCGGCGGCGGGCAGTCACTGGCGCGTCGGTTTCGGTTGGGCGCGTCGGACTCGCGGAGACTTCGTCACCCGAATGGCGACTTCCACGTCACGCGGCACGACCGCTTCGCCGCGGCTCAGGCGGATTTGCCGCCAGGCGATAGCAGGCTTCGGCGGCGGCCGTGCGGCCGATTTGGGAGAGAGCTTTGCCGAGGCTTTGCAGGGCGGGCGCAAGATCGGGTTGACGCTCGAGCGCGGCGGCGAAACAGAGCACGGCTTCCGCCGGGCGGTTCTGGTTCATTCGCACGTGGCCGAGATTGAAGTGTCCGTCGACCAGATCGGGATCCAGCCGGCGAACGGTTTCGAAGCAATCGGCGGCGGCGGCGAAGTCCCCCTGCGCCTGATGGACGAGCCCCAGATGGTTCCACGCGGGGACGAACTCCGGGCGCAGCTTTGTCGCCTGCTGCAACCGCAGCTTTGCCCCGATCAGGTTCCCCTGCTGGCGGAGGACGACCCCCAATCGATAGTGCAGATCGGCATCTTCGGGAGTGAGATGGATCGCATGTTGCAGGTGATCGGCGGCGTCTTCGAGTCGGCCGAGCTCGAGACAGACTGCCCCCAGATCGCGAAAGAAGTTCGACTGCGATCCATCGAGCGAGACGGCCCGCGACAGGCATTGCGCCGCCTGATCGGCGCGGCCGGACTGCTGCTCGACGATCCCGAGGCGATGCCATGCTTCGGCGTGGTGCGAATCGACGCGCACGATGCGCCGCAACAGTTTCTCGGCCTGGGGCAGTTCGCCGGCCTGATGGTGGGCAACAGCCTTATGAAAGGTGGCGCTGTGGTTGCCGGCGGCGATTCCGCGATTCGTGGTGCTGTTCATCGGGTTCCTTCCCGAACTCAGGGTGCAATCTCAGTGATCGTTGCATCCATGCAACGTCATCGTGCCGGGTGCGGCACGGGTCGATCTTGAATGGTGGCCGAGGGGTGCGAGGGATTACAGACGGTTTTCGAGAATTTGTCCAGACGGATATGCCGCTGCGGGGCGGGCAGATTCACTGACAATTCGGCCGAAAAATAACCGTTTGTTCAGAAAGCATGTTCGTGTGCCGCCGGTTCGAGTGGAGCGGGGTCGATGATGGCCGACGACTTCCGCAGGAACTTTCGCCGCCACCAGACGGTGAGGTCGTCCCACAGCGAATAGGCGACGGGGGTGACGAGCAGCGTCAGGAGCAGCGACAGAGTCTGTCCGCCAAGGATGACTTTGGCCATTCCCGCCCGCGACGCTGCGCCGGGGCCCTTGCCGAGCGCCATGGGGATCATCGCCGCGACCAGCATCACGGTCGTCATCAGGATCGGACGGAGGCGGGTGTGATTGGCTTCGAGAATCGCCGCGTCGCGCGGCATGCCGCGCTCGCGGAGGATGTTGGTGTAGTCGACCTGCAGAATGCCGTTCTTCTTCACGATCCCGAACAGCATGAACAGCCCGAACATGGCGTAGATGTCGAGATTCGTTTGCAGCAGGATCAGTGACAGGAGGGCGAACGGAATGGTTAGCGGAAGCGCCAGCAGAATCGTGATCGGATGCACGAAGCTCTCGAACTGGGCCGCCAGGATCATGTACATGAACAGAAAGCTGAGCCCGAAGGCAATCAGGAAGTTGTTCGTGGTTTCGCCGAGCGTCTTGGCCTGGCCGATGAACTCCCAGCGATAATCGGCCGGCAAGTCGAGCGTTTTCACGAAATCGCCAAGCCGCTGGACCCCTTCGCCGAGGGCGACCCCTTCCCGCAGATTGGCCGAGACGACCACCTGCCGCTGGCGGGAGAACCGCTCGATCGTGCTGGGCCCCTGGGCGAATTCGAACCGGGCCACGCTGCCCATCCGCACCGTTCCCAACCCGGGCTTGATGGACGGGACGGTCAGGCGGGCGATGGCGTCGGTGTCGTCGCGGGCATGTTGCTCGGCACGCAGCCAGACATCGTACTGCTCGTCGTTCTCCTTGTACTTGCTGACCGGCTCTCCGCCGACGAGCACATTGGCGGTCGAGGAAATGGCCTGAATCGAAACGCCCAAATCCGAGGCCCGCTCGCGATCGGGATGCACGCGCAGCTCGGGCTTCCGCAGCGACAGGCTGGTGTCGACGTCGACGTACTCGGGATGCTCGCGAAGCCAGCCGGTTATTATCTCGGAATACTGCTGGAGCTTCGACATGTCGGGCCCGCGCATGTTGAGGTCGATCATCACCTGGCGGAAGCCGGTCCCCTGAAAGGCCGAGACATCCTGCACGGCGGCCCGCAGGTCGGGATAATCGGTGAGAATCCCGCGCGCTTCGCCCATCACGTCGAATTGCGTATAGGGCCGTTCCGACAGGTCGATGAGCCGGGCGTAAATCTTGGCCGAGGTGACTTCTCCCTGCCCGCGCGAGACGCGGCCGGTGGTGTCGCCGATGATCGTGAAGGTGTGCGTCACCCCGCGGACTTCGCGGAGGCGGCGTTCTATCTCGGAGGTGACTTCATCGGCCCGCGACAGCGAGTAACCTTCGGGCAACATTACGGCCACCTCGAACTCGCTCTGGTCGTCGCGAGGGACAAAATCCTTGCCGACGACTTTGATGAAGACCGGCGTCGCCGCCAGCACGCCAAGCGTCACAAGGATCGTGACCCATCGATGCCGAAGGGACCAGGCGAGGATCCCGCCGTAGACGCGGTCGACCAGGTTCCAGAACCAGCCCCCTTTGCTGCCGCCGTGCCCCCCTTCTTCGAGCACGAGGAACTTGGCGCAGAGCATGGGGGTCATCGTGAAGGAGATGAACATGCTCATCAGGATCGAGAACCCGACGACGTAGCCGAAGCTAGAAAAGAATCGCCCGACGCGTCCCCCCATGAAGGCCACGGGGATGAAAATCACCAGGAGCGACAGCGTTGTGGCCACGACCGCCAGCGCGATTTCGCGCGTCGCTGTCGAGGCCGCTTCGGTGGCGCTTCGGCCGTATTCTTCCATATGGCGAAAGATGTTCTCGTGAACCACGACGGCGTCGTCGACGACGATTCCGACCGCCAGGATCAGCCCGAGCATCGTGATGTTGTTGAGCGTGAAGCCCATCAGGTCCATGAACGCAAACGTTGCGACCATCGACGTGGGAATCGCCAGCGTGGCGATGATCGTCGTTCGCCAGTCGCGGATGAACAGCAGGATCGTCAGGCTGACGAGCACCGCCGCCAGCAGGAGGTGCGTCTGCACCTCGTGGATCGAGTTCTTGATGAATCGCGACTGATCGCGGATTACTTCGATCCCCACGTCGGCCGGCAATAGTGCGCCGATTTCGGTGAGGCGGCGCTTCACCCGATCGACGACCTGCACCGTGTTCGTCCCCGATTGCTTCTGGACGATCAGGCTCACGGCGTTGTCGGCCGGAAGTTCGGTCGCGTCGCCATCGCGGTCCTTATTCCAGAGCCGGCTGACGCCGCGCGGCTCTTCGAACGAATCTTCGACGCGACCGACGTCTTCGATCCGCACGGGCTGGCCGTTCCGGTTGGCGACGATCAACTGGCGGAAGTCGGCTGGGTTCCGCATGCGGCCCATCGTCCGCAGGACGAGCTCCCCCGCCCCCTGATCGACGCGCCCTCCGGGCTGCTCCTGATTTTCGCGGATCAGCGCCTGCCGGATATCTTCAATCGAGAGGTTCTCGTATTTGAGGAGCTTTTCGGGATCGACATACACGTTGACGGCCCGCGTCCGGCCGCCAACAAGAATCACGGCCCCGACTCCAGGAAGAGTTTCGAGGTCTTCCTTGATCTGTTTCTTCGCCAGCTCGGTGACTTCGCGCATGTCGCGCTGACCGGAGACGGCGATCGTCATGACGGGGGCCGCGTCGATGTCGAAGCGATCGATGATCGGCGAGTCGATTCCCTCAGGAAGCTGGCTGAGGATCGTGCGGATTTTGCCGTCGACTTCCTGTGCTGCGACGGCGCCGTTCTTTTCCAGGACGAACTGGATCGTGATCTGCGACGTCCCCTCCTTGGACGTGGAGCGCAGCTCGTCGATCCCCGAAACGGTATTGACGATCTCTTCGATCGGTTTCGTGACCCCCGTCTCCATCTCTTCAACGCTCGCGCCGCGGAGCGTGGTCGTCACGGTGACAATCGGCAGGTCGACGTTGGGAAACAGGTCGACGCCCAGCCGCGCGAACGACGCCAGGCCCAGCACAACAGGCGCCGAGATGAGCATGGCCGTGAAGATCGGCCGGCGAATGCAGATGTCCCAGATAGACATGGCGGAGGGGGTCGGGGGCAGGGGGCGGGAATTAGGGGGCGGGGGTTGGGGAGCAGAGGATTCAGGATTCAGGATTCAGGATTCGGGGGACGCGCCTTTCCCCCCCTTAGGAAGGGGGGGCAGGGGGGGTCGCTCGGCAGGGATCAAGCGTCAAGAGTTAGACTTCGGGACCATCTTAAAGTTCACTTCTCCTTCGTCACCGGCGTCTCACGAATGCGGACCGTCGTCCCGTCGGCCAGTTGCGAATGGCCGCTGGTGACGACGAGATCCTCGAGCTCAAGGCCGCCTGTTACCTCCTGCCAATTCAGACGACGACCATCGGAATCGACTTCGATTCGCAAGCCCGGCTCGACGGGAACCGCCTGGACGACGTCGTCGCGAACGACGAAAACCTTGACGACTCCGGCAAACCGGACCAGCGCTTCTTCGGGTATCGTGGGGACGCTCGCCTCTTCGCGCGTGAGGAGCGCCGCTTTGGCAAAGCTTCCCGCCCGCAACCGGCGGTCGTCATTGGGAATTCGAACTTCGATCTCAAATGTGCGGTTTTCACGATCGACGGTCGGATTGACGCGGGCGATTTTGCCCTCGAAGACTTCTTTCGGGTACGCCTCGACCGACACATCGACCCGCTGGCCGATGGCGACTTCCCCGGCATATCGCTCGGGGACGTTGGCTTTCAGCTTGAGCGGTCGATCCATGACGAGCCGAAAAACGATCGTGCTGGAGGGGGCGTCGTGGACCATCTCGCCTTCCGAGACCATGCGGGCGGCGATGACGTACTCAATGTCGGAATTCGCGCTTCCCGTCTTGCCGCGGCCGCCGGCGGAGACTGGAACGATCCGCTGCGCCATCCGCGCGCTAATCGTCGACGGCGTCGGGACAACGATCCGCGCGTCGCGGAGCTTTTGCCGCGCGGTTTCCAGCAGCGCCTCGCGCTGGCGAATCGATGCGACGGTCGCCTCGGCGTCGAGTATCGCCTGTCGCGTATTCGCCTGGGCGACCTCAAAGTCGGTCTCAGACTGTTCCAAATCTTCGTGTGAAAGCGCCTGACGCTTGAGCAGCGCCTGGCTGCGGTCCAGTTTGTTGCGAGCATTTTTTTCGAGCAGCCGGGCCCTGGCAACCCCTGGCAGAGTTGCCACGTCGAACGGACCTTCGGGGGCCGCGGACAATCCGATGCGGGCCAGTTCGAGCTCGAGGGCCCGTGTCGCTTCGGTGGTCGCCAGCCTGAGATCAGTCGGATCGACCTCCAACAGGATCTCTCCCGGGTGAACGACGTCTCCCATGTCATGCACGATCCGAATCACGCGCCCGTCGACTTTCGAGGCGACTTCGATTTCCTCGGCGCCATGCAACGATCCCACAACCTGCACGCGCCGCTGGACGACGCGACCTGTGACCGGCGCCACCGTCACGGCGACT
>JAGVKR010000224.1 GCA_020050375.1 Planctomycetales bacterium | reverse complement strand
CGCTGAACAGCTTCTTCCCCTGCGCGGCATCGCCGGCTTTCACCGCGTCGTCCCAATTGACGGTCAGAAACCTCGCGTCGATTTTGGACTCGCCCGCGTTCGCTGCGGCTTCCTTAAGACGATCGGCGAGCATTCCCCGTTCGAGCGGCTGCGGCAGCACGAACGCGACGGGGCGGAGATTGCGGTAGTGGAGATACAGCCGGCAGGCGTCGCTGTCGTCCCGAACGCGAATCAAAAGGTCGTTGCTCCCCGGTTCGAGATCGAGCGTGATCACATCCTGAAAGGGGAGCGCCCCGCGGACGGCCTCGCTGCGATGGATGAATTTGCCGTTGAGCCAGACTTTGAAACCGGCGTCCGTTCCGGTGAGCAATTCAATCTGCTGCTTCGTCCCGCTCTCGATCCGCGCCGCGGCGTAGCACGACGTGCCGGGCGAAGCGGCGAGCGCGTTGCGAAAGTCGAAGAACCTGCCGTCGAGCAGTTTGACCTGCTTCCACTCCAGCGGCGGCTTGGCTTCCACCGGATACTTTGCAGCCGGGTCGAACGGCCCCTGCTCGGGAGGATGGACCGACGTGAACCCCCGCTTCGCATCGACAAAGAAACCAACAGCCCAGAGCGTGCCAACTCCCGTGATCGGCGCCGTCGCCAGTCGCGACTTTTGAATGTCGGTCCGAACCCGGGCGATGACCGACTCTGTCCGCTCGTCGTTGAGCACCGACAGAAAATACGCCGCCTGCAGGCGAACTTTTTCGTCGGCATCACCGAGCCGCGCGGCGACGAGGGCAAAAAGCTGTTCCTGCTCTTCGGTGTGCTTCGACGCCTTCCAATGCTCGGCGACCGTGTAGAGGCCGCTCCGCCCCCAGTCGCGCAGGTCGACATCGCCGTCGATGAAATGGATCTTCATCGCCTCTTCGAGGTTCCGCCAGGGAGCCAGCGGGAGTTCTTCCGAGATGACACGATCCACGGGGGGCATTGTCAGCCGAAAGCCGGCGGCGAGGACCGCCAGCAGGCGCTCGTCGGCAGTGCCCGATTGAAGATAGTTGCCCAGCAGGTCGACATCTGCTCGTTCCGCCATCAGCAAGGCTTCCGTTTGACGGAGATAGCTGTCATTGAGATGCGGCGGGTGCTTGAGAAAGCCCGGGGCATCTTTTTCTTTCACCCTCGGATATTGCCACCGGCCTAAGCGAAATTTTGCCACAGTTGACGCGAGCCGGACCTGCAAATCACTGTCCCCCTCAGCACGGAATAGCAACTCCGAGGCCTGCGGCGACCTGCCAAATTCTGTCAGGGCGCGAATCGTATTCAGGCGAAGGGACGCGATCGGATGTGTCGCCCAGCTCTTCCAGGGCACTTTCTCGTCATTGGCTTTCTGCATGGCCGCGAGCCAAACCAGATGATTCAATGCCGGCGATTCGCGGGATGCAACTGCGTGCGTCAGCATCCGATCGGCGGCCTCGTTCAACGCGTCGCCGCCGCGGCGCTGCAATTCAACGTGCGCCGCCAGGCGCCGCGACCACGACGGATTCGCCAACTCGTCGTACAGTTTCTCCTTTGCCGCTGTCGGCGCGTCGTATGCGTCGAAGGGGTGATCGTCGGTGTCGTCGGCGCGGGTGATCATCACCAGATCGCTCTTGTAGACCGGCGAGCCTTCGTTGTGGGCCATGTAGCAGATGCTGGCGAAGATTCGTCCGCCGCGCCCGACTGTGACATGCACCGGCCGGGCCAGATCGCGGCCGGCGAGCAGCTCGTGCTCGTCGCACTTGAACGTCGCGCCGTGGTGCTGAAGCGGATAGAACGTGATCTGCCGCGTGCACCAGCGGGCGACGAGCAGGCTGTTGCGGTACTTCGCCGGCAGGTACGTGTCGTCGTAGTATGACTGCCCCACCGGCACGAAGCGCCCGAGCTTCGTGTTCATCGTGTCGAGCAGGTCGAGCCGGTCAGGCGTTTTCGACGGCATCCATCCGCGCGGCCAACTGAAGTACGCGTGCGGCGTGACGTGATTGAGCCGGCCGGGAACATAGTCGGCCGGAATCGACTCGTGATCGTTGTCGTTCGTGAACAGGTTCCAGTCGCGATCGAAGACCAGCCCGCAATTGTTTCGCAGACCGGTCGCCACCACCTGAAACCCACTCCCATCCGGCTTGCAGCGAAACACGCCGCCGACGCCGTTGTACGGGGTGCGAACCCAGTCGACTGCGTCTTTCCCCCCCTTAGGAAGGGGGGGCAGGGGGGGCGACGCGGCAGTCAGTTGTTCCTTCCCGCCATTATCTTCTCCTTGAGCTGGCGATTCGCTTCTTTGCTCGTCGGTGAACATCGAACATCGAACATCAAACTTTGAACTTCCAACGGAAGACTTCGACGTTGGAAGTTCGATGTTCGATGTTCGACGTTCTCTTCCCTGCGGCGCGACCCCCCCAGCCCCCCCCTTCCCAAGGGGGGGAGACGCGCCGGGCCGACTGAAAAACGTCCAATAACCCCAATGATCGGGCCGGTTGAAGTCACCGTAGTACGTCAGCGGGTCTCCCATGCAGAAGTACAAATCCCCTTCGGGCCCCCACGTCATGCCGTGGAAGCACTGGTGGACGTGCCCCATCGGCACACCCCAGATCAGCCGGCGGACCTGCAAACCTTCGCGCTTGATTCGCCCCTCGGGAATCAGATAAAGGGCGCTGACAGTCAGGATGTACAGATCGTCCCCGCGAATCTCGATGTCGTAGACCCAGGTGTGATTGGGGAACGTGAGGAGCTGCTGACGCGGGTGATAGCCGCCGGCCTGATTCGGCTCGTAGACGAACAGCGCCTCGCGCCCGCCGACAAACAACCGACCGGTCGTGTCGGACTTGACCGCCAGAAACGATTCAGTCGGGGCTGAATCGAGACGGATCACCTTGAGGTCGGGATCGGGGAGCGTGTAGTCCGGCGCGTCGGCGGCCAAAAGCGCGGGCGTCGCGATGAAGCAGACGGCGAACAGGACAAGCAGCGTATCAATCAGACCCCGGTGCGGATTCTTCATTTTGCGAGCGCGTGGTAGAGGTTGTGGATGTAGGACAGGTTGTCGCTCTGGAGGTAATGCATCGCGCCCCCCATCCGCGAATAGCTTTTGCAGAACCGCAGATAATAGGCGGCGTTGCTCTTGGGCGGCTCTCCCTTCGTCCAATCCCAGCCGCCGCCGTCCTGCAGGTCGACGACGAAAATCGACAGATCGCGGAGCACATCGAGCCCTTCCTGCAGGCGCAGATTGTTGACGACGCTCACGCTCTTCTCGAAGACCTGCGGTCCCATGATGGCCGACCCGACCGAAAGCACGACCCCACCTTCGAGTCCCGTGACCGAACCGCAGAAGAGCTTGAAATCCCATTCCGCCGCCCGCCCGATCGCCGAGCCGCTGAAGACCGAGTGATTCGAGATGATGTCGTAGCCGATGCCGGGATGGACGGTGACGGGCACCCCCAGCTTGTACGCCGGCCCGAGAATCGAAGCGTGCTTGTTGGGATGCGTGACCGTCACCCGCCCGGCAGGCCACGACTGTTCGCGCATCGCGCG
>JAGVKR010000617.1 GCA_020050375.1 Planctomycetales bacterium | reverse complement strand
GCGGTAAATTCCCCCTTCGGTCCGGCGACCTACCGTGCAGAACACGACCGAGCCGTCGCGGTCGACTTCGATGTCCGAAACATTGAGCGGGTTACCGGTGACGAGGTAGTCGGACGTGCCGGTGTAGCTGGCTCCCTGCGGTTTCAGATACCCGACGATGATCCGTCCCATCGACCAGTCGCAGTTGAGCGTTGCGCCCCGGTATTTCTCGGGGAACTGGGTGTGCTCGTAGAACACGACTCCGGTCGGCGACCCGCGACCCACGTCGATCGTCGCGGGGAGCGAATCGAAGTACCACTCGGGCCAGTTCTTGGCCCCGCTCCGCCAGCCAAAATTGGCGCCGGGAACGCAGTGGTTGATTCGCACCGGTTTGTACCACGGAGTATTGACGTCCCACTCCATGTCGCTGTCGAACGTGAACAGGTCGCCACGCTGGTTGAAGCCGATGTCGTAATGGTTGCGGAAACCGACCGTTTCCTTCCACCATTTCTTGCCGTCCGGTGTGAACCGCCAGACCGTTCCGCCGGGGGCCTTGATGCCGACGGCGTGCCCGTTCGCGTCTTCGAAGGCGGGCTCAAGGAGGTAGCCTTCGTCCTCGAAATCGCGACAGGGAGTGTTCGCCTCGGGCGTGTTCTGAATCCAGGCGTGGTTGCCGATGTTGTGATAGAGCCAGCCGTCGGGACCAAAGACGACGTCGTGCGGCCCGTGCTCGCCAATCCCCCCCTTGTGCTTCGTCACGAGGATAACGTCGTCGGCGACGTCGTTGTGGTCGACATCGGGAAGACGATAGATGCCGGCTCCGTCCGGCCCGGTGCCGACGGCGTAGAGATCGTCGAACACCATGCACAGCCCCTGGCAGTTCTGAAGCTTGTCGGTGTAGGTCGTCACGGCGTCGTACGTGCCGTCCCCGTCGTTGTCGATCACGTTGTAAATTCCGCCCCCTTCCCGCGAGACGATCAGCCGGCCGCGGTTCCCCCACGTCATGGCGATCAGCGACCCGACCAGGTCGGGACCGGCGATCTTCTTGAGCTCGAAACCCTCGGCCACCTGAAAGCGATCGAGCTCGCCGGCGGCGAAGCTGATTTCCTTCCAAGGCGAGTCGGCGTGCTTGCCGATGACTTTGACTGGCGTCCACCCCTGTTCATCGAAGCGCGGATTGAGCCAGCCTGGCCCCTGCGGCGCGACGGTCGTTGCCTTCCAGCCAGCTCCGGTGTCGCAGGGGATCTTGCGCCCCCCCTGTCCGCGGATCTCGGCATCGAGCAGGAGCCCGGCTTTTCCCGATGTGTTCATCGCCTCGATGGCGAACACGTTGGTGCCGCGCTCGACAATGCCGCTCAGGCTGAACCGAAACGCCTTCGCCCCGCCGCCCGAGCCGATCTTTTGGCCGTTGACCCACAGCGTGAACTCGTCGTCGCAGGCAACGGTCGCGAGGCCCGTGGAAGGTTCGTCGGCCTTGTATTCCTTGCGGAACCAGACCTTCCCGGCCGGAGCCGCCGCTGCCGGGTCGCCGGAGTCAAACCAGATCCACTGGGCGTCGACCTCCTGCTGCGCCAAAACTGCTTGCGCTCCGGTGCAGACCAAGGCCATCGACAACGACAACAGCAGCACGGGACGCAACATCAGGAACACTCCGCAAATGGGGTGGGCGGTCAGGGTGGTTGTGAGGATTGAGAGGATTGGAGGGGCGTCCAGCGCACGCCCCGTTGGTCCGCCTACTGGACGAATCTATAGTGAACGATCCAACGGCGAACCATCTATCATAATATGGATGCCGGTTGATTCAACCACGTAGCAGCGGCAATTACTTGGCCAACGGCGTATGCCGGGCCAGGGCGTGCCGGGGCTGAGCTTCCCGGATTGGCGGATGCACCCCTTGCTTATTCCCCTCTTGGTCATTGACGAAGCCACTCGCAGCGGCGGCGCTGGTCGTGACGGTCCGCCGGGGGCGCGAAAAACTGCACTTTCTCACCCCGGTGCCGATCCACGCCATCGCCGATCGCTGGATCGGGAAATTCGAGCGAGGCCGACTGCGCTTCCTCGCGGCGCTCAAGAAGAATCTGGATGGAGAATCGGAGGCTGATTCGCAATGTTCAATGATTCTCTCGCAACCATTGCTATTGCGTGCTTCGCGCGTGAACAATGGCGCTGCTGTCGCCACGAACAAATCTCCAACCCGGCCGCCAGCAACAAAGGCAACATGCTTTCCTTTCCGACGTTTACAGTTGTCGGCGTGCGCGCCGACGGAGCGCGGCAGGTTCTCGCTCAGGAACTGACCCCGTATCGCGAAGCCGAAGAAACCCGCAAGGCCATGCTCGCGAGTGCGGAGTTTTCCAAATTTCCGACGATCGTCGTCGAAAGGGGATCGCCGCCGGGAGTCGCGCCACCCCCGCTGGTGTGATGCGCACTTCGAATCCAGCCACCCCTGCCGTCCCCTCACACAATCTGGTCGATCACCTTCCCGTGGATGAACGTCAGGCGTTCGCGGCGGCCCAGGTGCGGGTAGCTCAGCTCTTCCTGGTCGAGGCCGAGCTGGTGCAGGAGCGTGGCATGGATGTCGCGGAAGTGGTGCGGGTCGAGGGTGGCCCGCAGGCCGATGGCGTCAGTGGCGCCGACGATCTGCCCCCCTTTGATGCCGCCGCCCGCCATCCACATCGTGAAGCCGAGGTTGTGGTGGTCGCGGCCTTTGCCCGACTGGGCTTCGGGAGAGCGACCGAATTCGCCTCCCCAGAGGACGAGCGTCTCGTCGAGCAGGCCGCGGCGCTTGAGGTCGGTGAGCAGCCCCGCGACCGGCTTGTCGGTGTGCCCGGCCATGCGGAGGTGATTCTCTTCGATGTCGCTGTGGGCGTCCCATTGCAGGTTGCCCGGCCCGCCGCCGGAGACGACTACGGTGAACCGCACTCCCTTCTCGATCAGCCGCCGCGCGAGCAGGCAGCGACGGCCGTAGTCGTTCGTCGGCTCGACGCCGATCCCGTAGAGCTCGTGTGTTTCGGCCGTTTCCCCCGAGAGGTCGAACACTTCCGGGGCCTCGGTCTGCATCTTGAAGGCCAGGTCGTATGTGCCGATGCGGGCGGCCAGCTCGTCGTCGAGACCGGCCGCTTCGTTCAATTCGCGAATCAGTCGGACCGTCTCGCGGCGCCGGGCGAATGAAACCCCGCCGGGCAAGTCGAGATTGCGGACCGGTTGCGGACCGTTCCCCAGCATCGTCGGCTGATAGACGGCCGGCAGAAAGCCATTCATGTACATCGGCTGTCCCGCTTCGAGGGCCCCCTTGGGATCGGGGAGCACGACATACGCCGGGAGCGACTGGCTTTCGGAGCCCAGCCCATAGACGACCCACGATCCCATGCTCGGGGAGCCGGGCATGACGCGGCCGCTGAACAGCTCGTACTGCGCCGCAGAGTGGACGACCCGGTCGCCAAGGCAAGAACGGATGACGGCGATGTCGTCGATGCACTTTGCCGTGTGCGGGAAAAGATCGGAGACATCGATTCCGCTCTGGCCGTGCTTCGCGAACTTGCGGGCCGTTCCGAGCAGCTTGGCCCCTTTTTCAATCTGCTGATACTTGGCTTCCCCGAATTCCGCCGGTCGCGTCTGGCCGTCGAGCTCGTTGAGAAGCGGCTTGGGATCAAACGTTTCGAGATGACTCGGCCCCCCCGACATGAAGAGGAAGATGACCGACTTCGCTTTGGGCGGCTTGTGTGACGGCTTTGCCGCCAGCAGGTTTGCCGGTCCGGCGAGCAGCCGTTCGTCTTTGAGGAGCGAGGCGAGGGCGAGCGAACCGAATCCGCAGAACGCCTGCTCGATGAAGGCGCGCCGACCATGCTGGATTTCGAAGTCGTGGCGCATGTCAGGTCAGTCGATGTCGCGGATTTGTAAACGTGCCGTCGTGTTGGCTTCAGCCAACACGAATAAATGGCTTCGCGTGGACTGAAGTCCACACGACGAAATTTCACTTCAATTCACGTAGAGAAAACTGTTGACGTTGAACAAGGCGAGCGCGAATTCCTTGAGCGAGTTTCGCTGGAGGAATTCGAGGGCCAGCCGCTGTTCGACAGCGGCCGGCGCGCGTCCGGCGGCGAGACGGTACGCCCGATCGATCTGCTGCGCCGCATCGGAACCCGCGTCGCGGACGAGGCGCTGCGCGAACGCTTCGGCCAGGTCGTTCGAGAGCGAGCCGTTGAGCAGTTCCATCGATTGCAGCGCGTGCGTGCTCGATTCGCGGAGGGCGCAACTCGTCTGCGCGTCGGGCTGGTCGAAGCTTTCCATAAACGCCAGCCGCAGGTTGCGCTTGGCGATCAGGTAAATCGAACGGCGATCGTGCTCTTCCCGCGCCGGCGTGACGATCCACTGCGACGGGGCGTACAGGAGATTGACCAGATCGGGGGCGACCGGCACGACCACGCTTGGCCCGCCGCGGCGGTCGTTCAATCGCCCGGACACCGCCAGCATCGCGTCGCGGATTTCCTCGGCGGTCAGTCGGCGGCGCGGAAAGTATGCGAGGAGGGAGTTTTCGGGATCTTTTGAGTGCGGAATTCGGAATTCGGAGTTCGGAAGGGAGGCTTGGCGGTACGTTGCGCTTTGGACGATCAGGCGGTGGAGGGCTTTGATCCGCCAGCCGCCGGTGACGAATGCGTTGGCTAGCCAGTCGAGCAATTCGGGATGGGTTGGCTCGGCGCCATTGAGGCCGAAATCATTGGCGGTGCGGACGATGCCGCGCCCGAAGTGCCGCTGCCAGATGCGATTGACCATGACCCGCGCCGTCAGCGGATGTTCGGGATCGACAAGCCAGCGGGCCAGTCGCGTGCGGGGAGCGGCGGTTTCCGCTGGGAACTCGGGAGGGGGGGATGGGCCGAAAGCCGTCAGGACGCGCGGCCCGACCTGTCGTTCTTTTTTGTCGGTGTCACCGCGGTTCAGGATGTGAATCGGCGTTCGCTGCTCTTCGACGTGGCGCACCGAGCTGATCGACGGCAGTGGGGCAGGCAACGTCCCCTCGAGCGCGCGGATCTGCTCCTTCGTCGTATCGGACGGTCCGTTCGCGCCGCCGGCCGACTCCTTCAGTCGCTTGATTTCGGCCTGAATTTTTTCCGTCACCTCTTTCCACGCCGCCTGTTCCTCGGCACTCGCCAGCACGAGGTCGTGCTCCTGCGCCGCCGCGAAGAAGGCCTGCAGGTGGTAATAATCGGCTTGGGGGATTTCGTCGAACATGTGATCGTGGCACCGCGCGCAGCCGACCGTCAGCCCGAGGAAGGCAGCGCCGACGATGTCGGTCATCTCGGTGAGGACTTCGTGGCGGCTGAAGGCGAGCTCGGGGTTTCCCGCATTGCGGCGGACAGCCCCCAGGCGCTGGAAGCCGGCGGCCACGAGTAGATCGGGAGTGCTCGGCTCCAACTCGTCACCGGCGAGCTGTTCGACGACGAATTGGTCGTAGGGCTTGTCGTTGTTGAACGAGTCGATGACGTAGTCGCGGAACCGCCACGCTCCCGGTCGATAGCGATCGTATTCGAAGCCTTCCGTCTCGGCGAAACGGACGACGTCGAGCCAGTGCTGTCCCCAGCGTTCGCCATAGGCAGGCGACTCCAGCAGGCGATCGACCAGTTTTTCGTAGGCATCGGCCGAAGTGTCGTCGACGAACGCGGCGACTTGCTCGGGAGCGGGAGGCAGGCCGGTCAGGTCGAACGCGAGCCGCCGGATCAGCGTGACACGATCCGCCTCGGGGGAGTGGCCGAGCCCTTCCTTTTGCAATTGGGAGAGGATGAAGGCATCGATCGGATTGCGGCACCAGTTTCGATCGGCCGACCCGTCGAATTGTGGCACCCCCGGCTGGGTCCGCGGCCGCAGCGACCAGTGCTGCGTAGTGCTCTCGTCGGTCGGCGCTTTCGTCT
>JAGVKR010000751.1 GCA_020050375.1 Planctomycetales bacterium | reverse complement strand
GCGGGCGAGTGGCGATGCCGAAGCAATGTCCCCCTCGCGGCTTCACGCCGATCGAGCTGTCTCGTTTCCCGGTCCCCGGTCCCCGGTCCCCGGTCCCAAACCATCGCCGCGGCTTCACGCTCATCGAGCTCCTGGTCGTGATCGCGATCATCGGCGTGCTCGTGGCGCTGCTATTGCCGGCCGTCCAGCAGGCGCGGGAAGCGGCGCGGCGCACTCAGTGCAAGAACAACCTGATGCAGCTCGGCCTGGCGCTGCACAACTACGAGATGGCGTACGAGATGCTCCCCCCCGGGACGGTCAACCCGACCGGGCCGATCCGCAATGAAGCCAAAGGCTACCACATGGGCTGGATGGTCCAGATTCTGCCCTACATGGATCAGCCGAGCGTGTACGATCATTTCGACTTCTCGGTCGGCGTGTACGACACCAAGAATGCCCCCCCGCGGGCCATAAACATTCAGTCGTATCTGTGTCCGTCACACCCGTGGGTCAACAGCGGCACCGGCCCCGGGTCGTGCAGCTATGCCGGCTGCCATCACGATGTCGAGGCGCCAATTGACGTCGACAATCACGGCGTCTTGTTCCTCAACAGCAAGATCCGCTACCGCGACATTCGCGACGGGGCTTCGCAAACAATCTTTGTCGGCGAGCATGGCGGGGACGCGCTCGGTTGGGCCTCGGGGACCCGTGCCACGTTGCGGAATCCCGGGGGCGGCATCAACACCAGCGGACTCCCTGTTATAGGGCGCGTTATGCCGATCCCCGCCAATCCGGATCCGGGGACCGACGCGGAGGCGCTGGCGGTCGGGAGCTTCGGGAGCTATCACTCCGGGGGCGCTATGTTCACGTTCGGCGATGGATCGGTCCGGTTCCTCAGCGAGAATACAGCCCTGACCACATACCAGCGACTGGCTCACCGGGCCGATGGCGAGTTGCTGGGGAGTGACTACTAAACGGGCTGCTCGGCCCCTTCGGCCTTCATCGCATCGATCAGCGGGAAGACTTCGTCGACCGAGTCTTTGAACAAGTCGCCGATCAGGAGATCTGTCAGCGTCCCCTTATGTTCCGGGTGGCGCTTGACGAACCGCCCGAAGTTGAAGCCGTCGTAGTATTCGCAGACCAGCCTCCGCATGCGGTCCATCCCCTGGACGAACCCCGGCTCCCACTTGCCGAGCTCGGCGGCAGTGGTGTCCCCTTTCGCCAGACCTTCGACAACGGCATCGGCGGCCAATTGCCCCGACTTGAGCGCCAGAAGCACGCCCGACGAATAAAGCGGGTCGAGAAATCCGAAAGCGTCCCCCACCAGCACCCAGCCATCGCCGGCCGCCCTCTGCGAGCGGTACGAATACTCTTTCTGAGCATAGAACTGCGACACGCGCTCGGCGTTGGCAATCCGCGGCTGCACGCCGGGACAATCGGCGACTTCTTCGAAGTAGATCGCTTCGTAATCCTTGTCGGCACGATTCTTGAAGAGGTAGTCGTACGCCGAAACAACCCCCACGCTCAAAATGTCGTCGTGGAGCGGGATGTACCAGAACCAGCCCTTCTTGGATTTCGTCTGAATCACGACCGTCGCCCCTTCGTCGCGTCCGGTGTCGCGGAAGGCTCCTTTCCAGTAGGTCCACAAGGCGGCCTTCTTCAGCACCGGGTCCCACTCGCGGAGGCCCAGCCGGCTCATGATCATCGAGCTTTGCCCGCTGGCGTCGACGATCACGTCGGCATAGACAGTGCGCTCGTGGCCGGCTTCCTTCTGAAGACGAACACCGACGGCGCGGCTCCCCTCGAACAGCACCTCCAGCACGCGGACCCCTTCATGAACGTCGACCCCCTGCTCCCGGGCGTTCTCGAGCATGAGCTGGTCGAATTCGCTCCGTCGCACCTGCCACGTCTGCGAGCAATCGTGCGGCTTGTGATCGACGAAATAGAACGGCTCCGACAACCGGCCCGACGAGCTGACGAACTGCACGCTGTATTTCTTGATGTAGTGGCTCCCCTTCATCTTGGGAAGCATCTTGAGCCGTTCGAGGATCCAGTACGTCTCGGGAATCAGCGATTCACCGATGTGAAACCTCGGAAAATGCTCGCGCTCGAAGAGCTGGACGCGAACCCCCTGCTGAGCGATCAGCGTAGCGGCAGTGGAGCCTCCCGGCCCTCCGCCGATCACAATCACCTGCGTCCGATCTTGATTTTGCATGAGCCGGTTCCTCGAAAGTCAATGGCGCGCCAGATTCGCATTCAGGTCAACGACTGATCGTAGGCGTGGCGGCAATAGATGTCAAGACAACAGTTGTTCAAACATCTGTATAGAGAAAGGCGCCTCTTTCGGGAATCTACGCATCCTTTTTCCGCTCCATTCTTGCATCAGTCTTGGAAACCTCCTTGTTCCCGGCCAATCGGTCCCGGATGGCGGATGAGCCCCAGCCGCCGCAGAATACGCCGCTCGGTTTGCCCGACGGACCTCTCGCTGTTATCTTCGATGGGCTGCCTTCCTCACCATCCACGCCTGCCATCGCACAGGAGCTGCTCACAATGTCCGAACAAAGCTCGCTCACCCGTCGCACGTTTCTGGCCGCCGGCAGCGTTGCCGCCGCCGGTGTGGCGTTTTCCGCGAAAAGCTACGCTCGCGTGATCGGCGCCAACGACCGGATCCGCATGGGCTTCATCGGCGTCGGAGGGATGGGAAGCGGGCACGTCGACGCCTGCCTCAAGCTCAAAGAGAAGGACAACCTTGAATTCCTCGGGGCCGCTGATTGCTGGCAGACTCGGGCCGAAGCGGCCGCAACGAAACTGGGTGCGAAGGCCTATACCGACTACCGCAAGCTGCTCGACACCGACGTCGACTATGTGACGATCGCCACGCCCGAGCATCGCCACGCTCAAATGACGCTCGACGCCCTCGATGCCGGCAAGGCGGTCTACGTCGAGAAACCGATGACGCACACGATTCCGCAGGCTCAGGCGGTGATGAAAAAGGTCCGCGAGACCAAACTTCCGCTGCAGGTCGGCGTGCAGGCCATGTCCGACGACAGCTACGTCACGGCTGGCGCCGCCATCAAGAACGGGGTGATCGGCAAGGTCGTGCAGGCGCAGATCGAGTACGTCCGCCGCTACGACAAGCAGGGCCCCTGGCGCGACCCGGATGTCACCGACTCCCGTCCGAAACCGGCCGATCTCGACTGGAACGCCTGGCTCGGTCACGCCCCGAAGATCGACTGGAACCCGCACCACTATTTCGAGTGGCGCAACTATTCGACGTACTCGGGCGGGATCTGCACCGACCTCTTCATCCATCGCATCACGCGAATCATGAAGGCGTGCAACCTGCTCTATCCCCGCCGCGTCGTCGGGATGGGGGGCATCTGGCAATGGCCGGATGGGCGCGACCTCCCCGACAATTTCGAAATGATCTGCGAATACCCGCGCGGGATGACCGTCTACGTCCTGGGGACGATGAGCAACCGCGTCGGCATCGACCACCTGATCCGCGGCTACCGCGGCACTCTGTACTTCACCGGCAGCGGTTGGGTCGCCAAGAACAAAGACGGCGAAGTTCTCGACAAGCACGAGAAGACCGGCGGCGAAGACATTCATCTGCACCACACGAATCTGCACAACCATCTCCGCGACAACAGTGTGCCCCTCAATTGCCCGATCGAGCTGGGGATGGCGGGGGTCGTCGCGGTGAACATGGCCAACGAGTCGTGGCGTTCGAGCACGATGATGGGCTGGGACGCGAAGAACGAGAAAATGGTCCCCGCCCACACGCTCAAGATGAGCCACACCCCCGAAGAGGAAACCGCCGCGGATTGAATGATCGACTTCAACCTCGTTCCCACGCTCCGCGTGGGAACGCACTCATCGACGCTCCGCGTCGAACCGGGAGTCCTCGCGCAACGATCAGCCACTCATCCCTCACCAGCGACGCAGAGCGTCGGGACGCGCGTTCCCACGCGGAGCGTGGGAACGAGGATGCTCGCATGATTGACTTTGAGCGGGTCACGAAGCAGTTTCCCGGCGCCTGCGCGCTGACTGAATTCAGCTTCCCGGTCCGTCGTGGCGAATGTCACGCGCTGCTCGGCGAAAACGGCGCCGGAAAGAGCACGCTCGGAAAACTCCTCGCCGGGCTCTATCGCCCCGACAGCGGACGGATCGTATTGGACGGACGCGAGGTCCATTTTCATTCGGCCCGCGAAGCGCTCCAGGCCGGCGTGGGGATCGTCCACCAGGAGCTCGTCTTCTGTCCCAACCTGTCGGTCGCCGAGAATCTCTGCCTGCACGATCTGCCACGGCGCGGTTTCCGGCTCGATCGCAGCGAGCTGGTTCGGCGGGCCGAGCAACGATTGGCACAAATCGGCCTCGAAATCGACGT
>JAGVKR010000337.1 GCA_020050375.1 Planctomycetales bacterium | reverse complement strand
CTTGCAAAACCGAAGTAGGAACACACGACGCGCATCGCCGCCATGCTTGAAGGCCGGCTGGCTCTTGTTCGATTTCGGGAGGTTGACGCTCCCCGCTTGCCGGCTGTCTTTTCCAAATCTCACCCAACAACTCCGTTGACCACGGATGAACGATAAATCAGGAGCATGCATCATGCACGCTTTTCTCCATGACACTGCGACGCTGCGGACTGCCGCCAGGTGCTGCCTGTCAGCTCTGGCTTTGATTCTGACGACTGCGGCGGGAGTGCCAGCGGCCCCGAACGATCGGCCATTTCCCGGCGATTCGTACCGCCCTGCCGACCAAGCCGATGATGACTCCGTCTTTTCCTTCGATTGCGATCCTGGACCAACGCGCGGGGCGAGACATCGCCATCGTGACGACTTTGATCAGTCCTTCTCTTCCGGTTCTATTCGTGGGCGTTTCGACGGCCGAATCGACGGTCGGTTCGATGACCGATTCGATCGGAGCGACGAACCGCCGGTGTTTCGTCGCCGCTTCGATCGCATGGAAATGCCGAACGACCTCTTCGGCGATGATTCCGACAGTTTCGGCCTCACCGCTCCCAGGAACCGTGAAAGCGCTCCGCGGCGGCGTTCGTTCGATCGGGACGACTTTCTGCCCGGCGCGGGCTATCACCGCATGGCCCCCCCGTCCGACCCCTCACGGTTGCCGCCGTACTCGATTCAGCGACCGAAGGATCGTCGTCCGCTGCAGTCTCAGGCCGACGACCGCCCCGATCCGCAGGAGTTGATCAGCCGTCGGTATCAGGACCCGGCCGTACTGCGGTTCATCAGTTCGGTCTCCCCCGACCGGGTTCTGACGATGTACTCGGAAACCCTGCAACTGATCGAAACCCGCCACCTGTCTCCGCCGGCGCCGCAGGTTCTGGTGGAGCACGGCGTCTCGAACCTGTTGCAGGCGTTGCAGAATCCGACGTTCGTGCAGGCCAATCGCCTCTCGGTCGCGCCGCAACAGGCGCAGGCCTTCGGCCGGATGCTGACAGCGCAACTTCAGCGAATGCCGGTTCAGTCGAGTGAACAGGCCGTGGCCGCTCTGCAAACGGCGATGCAGGTCTCCGCCCAACAATTGCAGTTGTCTCCTGTCGTCGTCGGGATCGAGTTCGAGTACGGGGCGATTGAATCGCTCGATCGCTTTTCGGCTTTCGTTCCCCCTGAAACGGCCCGAATCACCAACCAGCAATTGGGGGAGGCGATGGCCGGGATTGGCTCGCTCCAGAGCGTGACCGACGTGCAGATGATCGATCCGGCGGCGGGGGTCGGGTACATGAAGCTGGAAACCTTTGCGACGAACTCGGCCCGCGAGATGGAACAGGCCCTCTGGGCCTTGCAACAGCAGGGGATGCGGTCGCTGATTCTCGACTTGCGGGGAGACCCGGGGGGGTTCCTCACAACGGCGGTCGAAGTCGCCAATCTCTTTCTGCCCGAGGGGACGATTGTCTCCACCCGCGGGCGGACCCAATCCGACAACACCACCGAAACCGCCTCTCGGCCACAGACCTGGAAGGTTCCGCTGGTGTTGCTGGTCGATGAGAACAGCGCCAGTGCCAGCGAGATTCTCGCGGCTGCGATCCAGGAGAACGGCCGGGGCACGATTGTCGGAAGGCGCACGTACGGCAAGGGAACGGTGCAGACTTTGTTTCCCCTTCAGTCCGTCTCGGCCGGGCTGCGATTGACGACCGCCAAGTTCTACTCTACCAGCGGTCGCGAGATGGCTGGCGCCGGTGTCGAACCCGATGTTTCCGTCGCCGCCACATCGGCCGGGGCTCAGGGCGACCCGCGGTCCGACCGCGACTTGCATGCCGCCTTGCAAGTCGCCTTAGGTCGCCATCTCGATCGATAGTCGCCGTCGGGCGGGCCGAGTCGCACAAACCCCGGTGAGTGGTGCGAGAGTCTCGGTGTCCCGCCACCGACATGACCCGCGCCAGGCAGAACCTCGGTTTCTTCACGAAGCCGGGGTTTCTGTCTGCTTCGCGGGGCCTGCGGCACTCGGCACCCGGCTTCGACTCGCGGTTAAATCGGGAATTAGGAGGGTACGCTGAGCGTACCGGCAATGCGTTTTCATCGGAACTGAAGGGCTTCAGGCCATCAAGCTTGTCGACATCAGCAGCGCCGCGCCGAATAAACCGGCCCGCCCCCATCAATCACTCTGAACCGCCATCTCCGGCACGCTGAGCGCGCATCGCCCGTAAGGATTGAAAGCCAATCCTTACGGGCGAGTTGCCGGCCTGCACCGGTCCCTACGGCACCACCTGCTTCCGCACGGCCGCGAGACTGAACTGGTAATATCCCTTGGGCGACGGTCCGGATGTGCCATCCGCGGCATTGAAGACCCAGATCTTCTGGTTGTCTTTGCCCGTGCCAGGTGTGGACGTCCACGAATTGCCCCCGCCGTAGGCCAGCCCCTGCGGGTCCGCGGCCGGGCTCGTATCCCAGTTGAATTTGCCAGGACCGTAGGCGAAAAAGCCCTTCGCATAGGCATCCTTGCATTCGGCCAAGGAAGGAAAGCGCCAGCCCGTGTGTTGGCCCGCAATGGCCCCCTCGGTCGGGAAGCCCGCACTTGTGAGAAGCGTTGCGTAATTGGCCGTCTGGTTGACCGAGAAATCGTACGGCGCCGCATAGCCGTTGTTGAGCACCGAGGGACTGTAACCCCAGATGAGGTTGGTTGACGTATCGAGCCAGCCGCCGAGCTCGGGGCGCCATTCGTAAACCTCGGTCCCCAATGGGGGGGGCGGCGGCGGCGGGGGATCACCGCCGCCGGGTTTGCCTTTCCCCTGTCCGAGCGAGGGGATAAGGGCGAACGCGAGACAGGACAACGCGAACAACCCCTTCCACATTCGCGGACCGCCAAGGCGCGTATTTCTCATTTCAAGGCCTTTCTCAAATCGAACAGGTTTTGATCCAGAAATCAGAGCCCGCCTCCGATTCCGCACAGGATGTGGCGGCGAAAAGCCGCCAGACGGCGTTGGCCCGAACAACGTGAGATGAGACCTCACGTACAGGATGACACTGCGATCGCGCCAAAGAGGTTACAGGAATTCTTCGAAATCGATGAACGTTCGCGCGAATCACTTCCGCCGGCCGATTCGGCGGAGTCCGCCAAACGCAGCGCCGGTGACCACCAGGCCCGCCAGCATGACGAACGAACTCGGCTCGGGGACCGGATTGGGATTGGCTGCGAGCCATGGGAAGAAGTTGCTCCCCTCCGCGGCGATGGCCATACCGGGGTCGAGCTTCACCCAACTCTCCCCCGCGCCCCACGGCGTCTCGATCTCGACGACAAAATTAAACTGCATCTCGAATTCTGAGACGAGGCCGTCATTGTAGTGAAAGATTCTGGGATCGATGAGCTCCATGGCCTGGTCCGAGAGCGAAAAAGCACCGGGAGTGGTGATCGTCGGCGAAAATCTGAGGGATGACGCGAAGACATGTCCGTTATTGACCTCGACCTCTCCGGCCATAAACAGCCTCATAATTGCCCCGGGCGCAAGATAACCTTGTATCGAATACTGGAGCGCGTTGTAGATCAAATCGGGCGAATACAAATAATCAACGTAGTGCTTCGTCACAGATTGAAGTTCGGGTTGGCGATTTTGGGCAAATCGGCGAAACTGCGTGTGCACAAGGAGGTGCCCATGCAGAAGAAATACGTAG
>JAGVKR010000092.1 GCA_020050375.1 Planctomycetales bacterium | reverse complement strand
CGTGTCTCTGCCATGTCGATGACGCTCCTGGATTTGAATCCACAACCCGGATGCGAATGGGCGCAGCGACCGAACTGCTGCGCGGGAGGGAGCCCCTATGCACGATGTCGTTGTACGATCCTGGCGAGATACCGCAGACGGCCGGACGAAACCGCTCGCCGTATAGAGATGTTTGCACCTAAACCAAGGCTAACAAAGCTTTTCTAGCCGAGTCAACCGGAAACGTAAAATGTCCCCCGCAGGCCGGCGGCATGGACGGTGCAACCGGCGCAACCACTCTCAAACCATGCAGCCGAAGCTGTGCGTCGAGTGACGATTTCGACTTTCCATTCCCTTGGACGTGAGCCCGCGTCGGATAGTTCCCGCAGGGGGCGCGATTCTACAGCAGACACTACGGAAAATCACGATCTGGCGATAAGATGTCAGCCATGACGTACGAAGACCTGATCGTCCTCATTCCCAGTCATAGTCTGGAAGATTTTCCGGCCGAATTGGGGGAAACCGAGGCGGCGTCACTCCTCAATTCGTTCGCCGTGGCCTGGCATCCGGCGCTTCTGGCCTCGGCCCGGTCGCTGCCGCGCTGGCATCGGGCCGATGATCCGCCGGACGGTATGCAAAAGCGGCTGATTTTCCTCCCGACGCACTGTGAAAGCTGGGTTCCTGCCGGCTGGGCCGAACGAGTCGTTTCTGAGGGGTGTGTCGTCGTTCGGGGTGTGTCGGATCGAACGGAAATGATTGCGGCAGCCGTCGGACCGCTGGAAACGACCACCTGCGATCCGGATCTTGCCGCCGATTTTCTGGCGCTCGGTTTCTGCTACCTGCAAATCGAGCTGCTGACGCGAAAAATGCGACATTTCAGCAATCTCGATGAAGTCCATCTGCAGCGCGAGGCCGTGGCGGCCGCCGAAGCGGCGCTCGTCGGCGACGCCGAAACGGCCCGGACGCGACTCAAGGCGTGCTTCGAAGTTCTGGCAGAATCTCGCGAGCGATTCTATCCCGCCGATTGTTACCTGCTCGATTTGTGCCTGCTGATTCCACGGCTGGCCGACGAGCATTTCAGAAACATGCTGCTGACGCTGAAACCGGTCAGTGTGCTGGCTTCAGCCCGCGATCTCGAGGAGATCGGCGCTGCCGAACCGCAGAGTCACGCCGGCCTCAAAGAGGCCTGGGAGCGCGGAACGGCCGATCTTGTTTGCGGCGACCTCTGCGAATTGCCGCTTCCGCTGATGCCGCTGAACTCCGTCGTCTGGCAGCTACAGGAGGCGCAGCGCCTGGTCGAAACCGCGTTTCGGAAGCGATCGGTGGTCTGGGGCCGCAGGCGGTACGGCGTCTTTCCGCAGCTCCCGCAATTGCTGCGGAAATCGGGATTCGACGGGGCGCTGCACGCCGTGCTCGACGACGGGATCTATCCCGATGCCGAGCACAGCAAACTTCGCTGGGAAGGGACCGACGGAACCTCGATCGACGCCCTGTCGCGGATTCCCCTGGCGGCGGACGCCTCGACGAGCTATCTCCGATACCCGGACCGCATGTCGGAGTCGATGGACAACGACCATGTGGCGGCCGTGATCTTCGCCCGCTGGCCCGAAATCAAATCCCCCTTCTTCGACGATTTGCAGCGCATGTCGCGCTACGCGCCGGTGCTGGGGCGGTTCGTCACCCTCTCCGACTTTTTCACGAACACCGATCACCCCACCCGGCACGCGCAGTACAAGCCCAACGAATATCTTTCGCCGTACCTGTTTCAGGCCGTGGCCCGCGAGGAAAGCGATCCGATCAGCCGCTACGCCACACGAATGGCCCGACGGCAGCAGCTCGACTCGGGGCTGTGGCTTTCCGCCATGCACGACCTGTTTCGGGGCCGATCTCCGGACACGACTGCTTCCGCGCCGCTTGAACGGTCGCTGGAGAACCTGGGAGACCAGCCTTCGGCCGATGGTGCGCGGGAGGTGGATGCTCGACTCGGCACGTTTGTCAAAGAATCGGCCGAGAAGCTGGCCGGCCTGATCCTTTCCGGAGCGGGGGACCGACGAGGATATCTCATCTTCAACCCCGCCGGGTTTCGGCGAATCGTCAGCGTCGACCTCGATCGGACCGGCCCACGGCCTCAAACCGAGGGAGAGCAGTCACGCGTGCAATGGGACGCCACCCGCGCGAGCATGACGGTCGATATTCCGGGGGCCGGATTCGTCTGGGTCTCCGCCGACGATGCGGCCGCCCCGCCGCAAGGTCCGCCGCCTCCGACGCTCGCCGAGCCCAACCTGCTCCGCAACGAATTTTTCGAGGTGCATCTCAACGAGGTGACCGGTGGAATGGCCAAGCTCAAGGGCTACGGACGCAGTCCCAACCGCCTCAGCCAGCAGGTCAATTACCGCTTCTCGCGCGAGCGGACGATTCCCGACGGGACGGGTGAGCAGCTCGCAGAGATCAAAACGTTCTACGGAGAAATGCGGCGTTCCGGCAGTCAGGTGACGTGCGCGGGGCCGGCGCTGGGAGAAATCGTCACGACCGGCGAAATCATCGATCAGACGAATGGGCAGCGCCTCGCAGGATTCCAGCAAACCTGTCGTGTGTGGCGCG
>JAGVKR010000460.1 GCA_020050375.1 Planctomycetales bacterium | reverse complement strand
CTTGTGAAGGCCGGACGCGCGGTGCTGGTCGGCACGCCATCAGTCGAAGCTTCGGAACGGCTCAGTTTCCTGCTCGGAGAGCTCAATGTCGATCACCGGATCCTGAATGCCCGCTTTCACAAAATCGAAGCCGACATCGTGAGTCAGGCCGGTCACCCCGGACGGGTCACGATCGCCACCAATATGGCCGGGCGCGGGACCGACATCAAACTCGAGCCCGAAGTCACCACGAACGGGGGATTGCACGTCATCGCCACCGAAATGCACAGCTCGGCGCGCATCGACCGCCAGCTCGTCGGACGCAGCGCCCGCCAGGGAGACCCCGGAACCTTTCAGTTCTTTCTCTCGCTCGAAGACGAGCTACTGATGTGTTTGCCCGACATCCGTCTCAAAGCGATTCAGAGCCGGGCCAGTCCCGACGCAACCGGCGAGCTCCCGCCCCGCTGGCTGAGATTGTTTCAAAAGACGCAGCGGCTGCTGGAGCGGCAGCACGCCCGACAGCGCCGCGAGATGCTCAAAGCCGAGCAGAAGCGGACCGACACTTACGAAAAGATGGGCCTCGATCCGTATCTTGAGATGACGGAGTGATCTGGCCTGGACCGGCCTCGTCCCGGCAATCCGTCAAGCTGACTGGCGGTACTCCATTCGACATGCGAACGGACCGTTCCGTCAGAGTCTCGAATATGAGGTAAGATTATTCCAGGCGTTCTCCACAAGCATCCCGAACTTATCCGCTGGGTCCGATGCCGAAGAAACGATGCGGTCCGTTGCTCTGGCTGGCAGAACGCTCGCGACGATGGTGGATCATCGCGGCCCTGATTCTTCCGCCTGCGTACGTCGTCAGCAGTGGCCCGGCATGTTGGCTTACGGCGCGCCGTGGAACCGTCGATGAAAGACAAGACCCCAACGGCCCACCGGTGCCCCGTGCGATGATGGTTTACTGGCCGCTGGGATGGTGGCTCTCAATTAATGAGGGTTCGCGGTTTCGGAATCTGATCTTATGGTGGATGTCGATCGGGGCTCCGGCGAATTGTGCCGTCCGAATTCCGTACGAACCGGATCCAAGATTTAGGATCCTCACCGAGCGCGGATGGGTGGAGTTTCCGTTCGCACTTCCGGGGAGCTCTTAAGCCCTATACAACGCCGAGTTGAACGGGTCGTCTTCCAGGATTGGAACGCTGCCACGAATGATGCGTATCCCTATCGCGTGTTTCAGGGATGCGTCGATCCAGACGTCACAGCCAAAGCCGCTTGCGGATGAACTCGAGCACGTCGCCGAACAGCACGTAACCCAGGCTTCGCTGGCCGCAGTTGATTTTGGCCGTCACTTCGGCCCCGATGCGGCGATGCGGTAGTTCGGCTGTGTCGAGCGACGCGAACACTTCCACGACGGTCCCCCCCTCCTCCGAAGAGGCTGAGCGAGTTGCGGTCGATTCGAGCTGTGCGGGAAGGGTCTTCTCGGACGCTGTCGCGAGAACGAACTCAATGGGAAGATTCGGCGTCTGCAATTGCTCCTGGCCAATCAGAATGTGGCCCAGCCGCTGTTCGGGAACCTCAAGCTCCAATCGCCAGGCGCCGGTCTGGTCCATGACTTCCAGGAGCAGTTCTCCGCGCCGGACGGGGCGGTTCGCCAGCATTTCTCCCAGTTGGAAGGTGGCGACGACACCGGAGATCGGGGCGTGGACGACCAGAGATTTTTCGAGCTCGGTCAGGGCCTCCAGTCGCTGCTTCGCTCCTTTGATTTCAACTTCCGTCTGCGCGATCTTGCCGCGCGACCGCGTGACCTCTTCGCGGGTGATGTTCTGCGACGACTCCGTCAGTTCCTGACGCTGCGCCAGAAATTGCGTCTGTTTTTCCTGGAGCTCGCTGGCGGTCATCAGCCATCGGGCATGCAACTCCTCATTCTGGAGGCGCAGCAGGAGCTGCCCCTTCTCGACCTGCTGGCCGCTTTCGACGTGGATCTCGACGACTTTGCCATCCCAGGGAGCGAACACGTTCTGCCGCACGACCGGCATCAGTCGCCCTTTGCCTTCGACTCTATAATCCCAGGGGACGATCGCCAGGGCCGCCAGCACAATGGCCACTCCGGCCAGCGCAGCCAGCGTTTGCGCCAGTCGACGCCCTTTGAGGAGCGCCGTTTGCTCTCCCACGAACTTCCACACCGACAATAGCGGAATCTGCTGATGCTCCTGGGCATTGACCAGAGCCTGCGCGACGTGTTCTGTCAGCACCTCCAGGCGCGTCTCGAAGTCGGGACGCAAGCGGCTGTCGGTCACCTGCTCGACAATCAGGGCCCCCAGCGGACGCTTTTTCTCCGCCTTCTTCAGGGGATCGTTGGCAGCGGCACTCTGCGGCGAACCGGGCGCTGGCTCGGGCCGCATCACCGGCACGATCGTCAACAGGCGCGAGCGACTGACATCCAGAAACTCGGCCAGCGGCTCTTCAATTTGCGGCGCCAGCCCCTCGGGCTTGCCGGCGTAGCGCAGCGGTTCACCCGTGGCCAGAACCTGCTCTGTGAGGCGGGTCATCAGCCGGACGAGGTTCGATCGCGGATTGACGGCTTCCTGCCCCGACACGGCCCGGACGATCAGCCGAACTCCATACTGCTCGAGCACACTCACGCGATCGCACCCCAGAAACTTGGCCCCGTCGTTGGCGGCGACGGAGGCCACTTGAGTCACACTCAGGCTGCCGTGCAGCTCGAGGAGCATCCGACGCAGCTCCTGCATTTCCTTGCCGGCGTCGAGCGCGTCGGCCGGCTGCTCGAAGCCGCTCAGATACCGTGGAACGAAAGCGCACATCTGCTCGACAAACTGCAGGTATCCCGCCCGCGCCGCCTCGGGCGCTTCGGTTCGCTGTAGAATCTGCAGAACGCCCAGCGGTTTTGTCCCCTGCTGGAGAGCGCCGACGATCAAAACGTGCTGCGTCGGCGCACCTTCCGTGCGCGAATCGCCCGGCCGGTAAACCCGGACTCCCCCCGATTGCAGCGCTTCGCGCAAGAGCGATTCGTAACTCGTGCGGGCCTGCGGCTCCTCGAAAATTCCCAGCGGCATCCGCTGCACGAAGTGCTTCAGCGACAATTGTTGACGGTCGTCGAGCAGCCAGACAACGGCGGCGTCGGCCCCCAGCGCCATCGCCACCCTCTTCAGGTACTCCGGGTAG
>JAGVKR010000602.1 GCA_020050375.1 Planctomycetales bacterium | reverse complement strand
GGCAACAGGTGCAGCGGATGCTCCGCGACCCGAAACGCGAGTCGCTGGTGAACAACTTCGCCGGGCAGTGGCTACAGCTTCGCAACCTGAGTGTGCTCGCCCCCGACAAAGGGGCCTATCCGGCGTTCGACGACGGGCTGCGGCAGGCAATGCGGCGCGAGACCGAATTGTTCTTTGAGTCGATCGTCGAAGAAGATCGAAGCCTGCTGGAATTCCTCGACGCGCGGCACACGTTCGTCAACGCCCGCCTGGCGAAGCACTACGGAATCGACGGGGTCGAAGGGGATCAATTCCAACGGATCACCCTGCCGGGAGACCAGCGCGGCGGAGTGCTGACGCAGGCGTCGATTCTGACCGTCACCTCCAACCCGACTCGCACCTCGCCCGTCAAACGGGGAAAGTGGGTCCTCGAAAATCTATTGGGCGCGCCCCCTCCGCCCCCTCCGCCGATGGTCAAGGAGCTGGACGAAAACCCCGCGCAGGCGGCGACCGGTTCGCTCCGGCAGCGGATGGAGCAGCATCGGGCCAATCCGGGTTGCGCCTCGTGCCATCAGCGAATGGACCCGCTCGGGTTCGGTCTGGAAAACTTTGACGGTATCGGGGCCTGGCGAACCAAAGACGGCGAGTTTGTGATCGATCCGGCCGGCGATCTGCCGACCGGTGAATCGTTTAAGTCTCCCAAGGAGTTGCGCGCGATTCTATTGGCGCAAAAGGACGATTTCACCCGCTGCCTGACCGAAAAAATGTTGACCTACGCTTTAGGCCGCGGGTTGGAGTATTACGATCAATGTGCAACCGATAGTATTGTAGAGGCCGTTCGGAAGGCCGATTATCGTTTTTCAGCGCTCATCGAAGAAATCGTGATGAGCGATCCCTTTCAACGCCGACGTGGCGTCCGAGGGGAATGATGATCGGCCTGAGGCTTGGGACTTGAGGCTTGAGGAATTGTCAACGACGCCGTTGCGTCCGAGGTGAATCATGAGCTGGCAGTATCCTGTTTCGCGACGAACGGTTTTGCGTGGCCTGGGGGCTTCTATCGCCCTTCCCTGGCTGGAAGCGATGGCTCCCCGTGCCTCGGCGACCGGAGCGGCAGCGGCTGAGGCCGTGACCGAGCTGCCCCGCCGCGCGGCGTATCTGTACGTCCCCAATGGCGTGAGCATGGACCACTGGCGGCCGGCGTCGGTCGGGGCCGATTTCGAGTTGATGCCGACGCTGGAGCCGCTCCGCGAATTCAAGGACGACATGCTCGTCCTGAGCGGCCTGACGCTCGACAAGGCCCGCGATCACGGCGACGGCGGCGGCGATCATGCCCGCGCGCTCTCCGCCTTTTTGACGTGCAGCCAGCCGCGCAAAACGCACGGTGCCGACATCAAGGTCGGGATCTCGGTCGACCAGGTCGCGACGTGGAAGCTGGGTGACGCCACGCGCCTGCCGTCGCTCGAGCTCGGCTGCGACGCCGGCTCGCAGGTAGGCAATTGCGACTCGGGCTACAGTTGTGCCTATTCCAACAACATCTCGTGGAAGACCGAATCGACGCCGCTCCCCAAAGAGGTCAATCCGCGCCTCGTGTTCGAGCGGCTTTTCCTTGACGGCTCCCAGATCGCCGAGAAAGACCGCCAGCGCCGGATGGCGATGAAGAAGAGCGTTCTCGATGCGATCCGCCAGGACGCCGGCAAGCTGAACGATCGCCTCGGCGCGAACGATCGCCGCAAGCTCGACGAGTACCTCTCCTCCGTCCGCGAGCTCGAACAGCGCATCCAGCGCTCCGAGAAGCACACTGGTCCGATCAAGGTGCCCGATTATCCGGTCCCGACCGGAATCCCCACCGAGTACAAAGACCATCTGCGGGTGATGTGCGACATGCTCGTGCTGGCCTTCCAGACCGATGCGACGCGGATCAGCACGTTCATCTTCGCCAACGAGGGGAGCAATCGCGGCTACCCGTTTATCGGAGTCTCCGAAGGGCACCACGATCTCTCGCACCACGGTGACGATAAGACCAAGATCGAAAAGATCTCCAAGATCAATCTCTTCCACACCGAGCAACTGGCTTACCTTCTCACGAAGCTCAAGTCGGTTCGCGAGGGAGAGGGGACACTGCTCGATCAGTGCATGATCGTCTACGGCAGCGGCATCGGCGACGGAAACCGTCACAACCACGACGACCTCCCGATCCTCATGTTCGGCAAGGGGGGCGGCAGCATTCAATCGGGTCGGCACGTGCAGTACCCGGGTGAAACGCCGCTGGCCGACCTGCACTTGGCGATCCTCGAGCGACTCGGGGTTTCCACCGAGAAACTGGGAGACAGCAAGGGCCGGCTGCCGGGTTTGAGTTGAACCGCCGCGTTCCTGCCATGTCGACGTCCCCCCGACAGCGATCGGCACAGCGCCTGAACCGCGTGCCCGCTGCGCGATTCCATTGGTCAATCGGTGGCCCGAACTTGCACCACCAGACGGGGTGCCACGGCCAGCGACCAGCGGGAGTCGGCCGTGCGCGCGTCTCTTGGCGTGGTCTGTCAATGTACCGTTCGCACGGCCGACTCCCTATCGGTCGCTGGCCGTGGCACCCGCGAGTTCCCATCAACAGACGCTCACCCCGCGCGCTATTGTTCCGCCTTTTTCTGGCGTGCAGCGGGCTGGCTCTCTTCGCGCTCGCGAGTGGCGAGGCAACTGCCGACGAACCGGTGCCACCCCAGGGCCGCCGCGTCGCCGGATTGCGCATCGCCGGCGGAGTTGACGCCGTCGCGCACATCGACGCGCCGACGCGGATCCAATACTTCGTCGGCCAGGGGGAAAAGTGGAAACCGACCACATTCATGATCGGTACTCCACTGCTCGTCCCCGGAGCGCCGCTGACGCTGACAGCGATCGAAGGCGAAGAACTGCCGCAGGTGCTGACGGTCGGCGCCGAGGGCCGCTTCCTCCAGATGACGCCGCGCAAGGCCGGGTCCGAGATTGCTCCGGTCGCCGAGGCGCTCGTTCCATCCGGCGTCCGATTCCCGCCGGGAGGCGATTTCGTCGTCGCGCGGCGACCGAAGCGATCGTGCCTGTTTGCCATCGACCAAAGCGGAAAACTCTGGGAATTCGATCCCCAGGCGAGTCAGCCGACGCTGATCGAAGGTCGTGCCGAGTTGCTCGTTCCCGGAGGGGCCGTACGCACGATGCCCGACGAAGGAGATGAGCTGTTCCTCATCGACCGGCGCGGGAATCTCGTTTCTTACATCCGCGATCCGGTCGTTCGCTGGAAAGGTCCGCGACTGATTGGCGCCGAGTTCGTCGCCGGCGCCGATGCCGTCGTCTGGCGCCGCCCGGACAACCAGCGCGAATTGCAGTTGGCCGCGGTGAACGCGCGCGGCGAATTGCAGGT
>JAGVKR010000799.1 GCA_020050375.1 Planctomycetales bacterium | reverse complement strand
GTGTTCCATCCAAAACTTTCACACCGAAGAGCGCAACAGTTTTTCCTTTTCCCTTCAACCCCAACCAGAGATTTTTTGCCAACTTTTTATCAGGCCAGGCAGGGGGGGTCGCGCCCATCCAGAGAAAACGCTGCCTCCGGCCTTCAGGCGACGACGGCTGCGTGACGGGATCAAGGCGATTCGCGCAGACTCACGACCGCCAAACATCGACGTTACCGACAAATCGATGCGGACCAACACAGAGAGAAACAAGCGTAGTGTGTACGACTCCGACTTTGGGGGCTATGGGAATCTGTGGCTGATATTAGAGAACTCAATATTTAAGCCATATGCATCAATTTTATAGTTTACAAAGCATAAGAAGACTAATTACTATGGGTTAATTGCAGTGAATGGAGCCACGCGTGTCTGGCGGCGATGGATGCCCATTGATGACCACATCCTCCATGTTTAAGGTCCATTCGCATGTCAAGAAAACCCTGGGCGTTACTACTCGCCGCGATGCTGATTGCGGCCGGTGCCGGCTCAACCCAAGCGGCCACCATCGCTCCCGCGTTCGCCGCGGATTACTCGATCACTGACTTAGGTCCGGTGCCGTTACTGCCGACACCCTATGGCGGACTCACCCTGCTGGCCGGTGATAGCAATACGCTGTTGATCGGTGGCGCCGCCAACGGCGGGGCAGGCGCGATCTATTCGGTCGGTGTGACGCGCGATGGCGCAGGACACATTACCGGTTTCAGTGGAAGCGCCAGCCTCTACGCCACCGCACCGCAGATTGACGGGGGCTTGGCCTACGGTCCTGGCGGCGTGCTGTTCGCGACGGGCTACCCGACAAACACCTTGCTCCAGTACCTTCCGGGAAGCGCTACCCCCGACAAAATCATCGATTTATCGACACCTGCCGGCGGCAGCCTGTCCGCATCGGTCGGGACGCTTGTTTTCGTGCCGCCGGGGCAACCCGGTGCCGGGAGCATGAAGATTGCCGTCTACAACACGGGCGATTTTTACACCGTCGCGCTGACGCCGGACGGATTTGGAACATACGATATCGCTTCGGCGACACTTGAGACCAATACCGGCGGGGGACCGGAAGGGATCGTCTATGTTCCGACCGGCTCGCCGGGTTTCGCCGTCCCGAGTATGCTGCTGTCCCAATACGCTTTTGGCAAAGTCGAAGCGTTCGAAGTGGACGCCGGTGGCAATCCGATCGTGGGAACCCGTCAGGATTTCATCACTGGCCTCGGCGGCGCGGAAGGGGCATTTGTTGACCCCGTGACCGGCGATTTTCTGTTTTCGACGTTCGGCGGGGGAAGTTCAGTCTACGTGGTTCAAGGATTCGCAGCACCCCCGCCCCCGACAGGGGTCCCCGAACCTTCGAGCCTCGCCATCGTGGGGGGGCTGATGTCGCTGTTCGGACTGGTTCGATTTCGTCGCCCTTCGACGACTGCGATTTGAATTCAGCCTCAGAAAGCACCCCCTTTCAATCCATACCGAGCGCGGTCGCCCCTTGGGGCAACCGCGCTCGGATGCATTTCCGGAGCCATTCCAGCCCGATTGTTGATGGCATGATCCTGGTCGCCGACCCCCGATTTCTGGCCGGCGATGTTGTCATTCCACCCGTGTTTCACGGGGATTCCACAGCGGTCGCCCCGTCCGGGGCAATCTGCCGAATGGCATCGAGGATGACTTCCGCGATGGACTGCTCTCGTTTGCGGCTTTCGGAATCGGTCTCGATGAGCGACGCGAACGGCGGCGAGTACGACATTTTTTCGGGGAATTCTTTCACGGGCCGTACCGATCGAAGAGCCGGCAGTGCCGCAAAGGCGGGAGGGCCGAGACGACCAAGCGCCTTCGCCGCGACCCACCGCACACGTGCGTCGGGATCACGCAAGTGGCTCGTCAGGGCGGTGACCACCTCGGCGCGACAACCGACAATGTCGGCAATCGTCCATGCGGCGGCACAACGGATCTCTGCGCGCGAACTGGAGAGAGATCGCAGAATTTCCGGAAGCAGCGCCGCATCGCCCGGATGCAGGGCCGCCAGGGCCTGCAGGGCCGCCGATTGGAGATCCGGGGACTCTTCACCCAGGGCCGATCGAAGAGTGGTGACGAAATCGGGTGGGGTCGAGCCGATTCGGGCCAGCGCCACAAGCGCCCAGCCACGCACCCATGCGTCGTGCGTCTTGTCGGCGATAACCGCCATCAGTAGCGGCGTAACGGGGGCCGCCGCCGGTCCGACGCTGCCGGCAGCCTGGATGAGGAGTGGGGCCAGATGAGAGCGCGACCCGCGCCGCTGCATTTGCGAGACAATCTCCGGAACCGCACTCGCGGCACCGGGGCCGATTCGGGCGAGGGCCATCGCCGCCCATATGGCGATCGACTCCGATTCCTGAGACAAATGTGAGGTCAACGTGGAGACGTCTGTCATCGCCACCGGGTACAATCCGCTCAAAGCACAGAAAGCTGTGTTGCTGATTTCATGGTCGGGGGAATGCGACTTTTCGATCAGCATCGGAATCTGCCGACGTGCCTCGTCATCGTCGACTTTCGCCAGAAAATATCCGGCGCTATTGCACAGATGACTGTCGGCGAGGGCGGGAACGAGAATGGGAACCAGCGTATCGCGATCGGCGCCCGCGGCCGCGAGCGTCGCGAGAATCAATGGCCCGTTGTAGGCACCCTCGCGTGATTCCAGGAGTCGAACCAGCGCGGGAATCGCCGGCCGGGCCGCCGTTCCGAAGGACTTCAGCCAGACCAATGCCTGTTCGATCACGTCGGGATACCTCTGTGTCGAACGCAAGTCGGTACGTCCGAGGCAGCGAATCAGTTCCGGCACGGCCATCACCGCGTCCGGTCCGAATTGCGCCAGAGAAACGAGCGATTGACTGACGACTTCCGGGTTTGTCTCTTCGATCCAGGACAAGATCTCGCCGGGCGATGCCCGGTGATTCCTGAGCAGCGTGACGAGGGCGTAGTCCCGGACGGACGGATCCGGATCCCGCTCGAGTCGCCGCAGAGCGGAAATGACCTCCACCGAATCCGGTGCGATGTGGTGCGCGAGCTGAATGACCTCCAGCCGAATGACCGGTTGCGAATCCGCGAGCAACGCCAGCAGGGGATTGAGCGCCATTTCTCGCAGTGGTCCGATGACCTCCCCCACGACTTCACGAACCGCCGGATCCTCATCCCTCGCCACGGCCATCAGCATGTCAATTGTTTCGGGGTCGTCAGGTGCGATCTGCGCGAGCGCCCTGATCGCCGCCTTTCGAACCTGAAGATGCGCGTCTTTCGAGGCGAGTCTCAACGCCGGTGCGGCGGAGCTCGCAGCGGCGCCGATTCCACCGAGGGCTCGTGCCGCGGCGCAGCGAATGCGAAAATCGTCCGCGGTCAGACCTCGCACCAAATCGGGGATCGCCGCCGCGCCCCCCGCGACCCAGAACTCGATCGCTCGATTGCGGGCCTCGAAAGAGGCATCGGCGTTCCACAACTGCGAACGCGTCCGGCTCCAGACGTATTCCGTCCACCCCCACCAACCCGCAGCACAAAGCCCGGCGAGCAGCAAAAGCTGCCCGAAACTCGGAACCGGCACGCCCTGTGAACGAACGGATTGGCGCATCGGCAGATCCCTTTCAATGACCGCCATCATTCGATCGGCAAAACAGAGCACGCATTATCCCCAACCGCCAAAGCCGCCGCAGCTCACTCGTGCCCGATTGTACGCCTTCTGAAGGTGGGCGGGAAACGCATTCGTCACTGGAACTGCGGGTGAGGCACATTCATCGCGTCGCGGCTCTTCGTACACCCACCGGTTTATGTTCTGCAAAGTGCGCAGTTCTGGAAAAATGGTCGTTTCTTCGCCTATGCGGTTGGACGCGGAGTGGGGATAATTGTCGGGAAAAGCCGAAAACAGAAAGCCGTGACGTTTGTCTCCAGATCAGATTCCGGGAACTGGCATTTGTAGCCGTGGCTTCCAATCGCCGAGCGGCTCTGTGCGGCGGCATCGATGATCGATTTGATCATCGGCCTCAAGCCTAGGGCTTTGTCAACACAAAGAGTTCGGGTGCCACGGCCAGCGCCCGGAGGAAGTCGGCCGTGTGAATGGTGAGTTGATGGGCCTCGTCCAATAACGTTCG
>JAGVKR010000115.1 GCA_020050375.1 Planctomycetales bacterium | reverse complement strand
GGAGTGGTGACGATCATTCTCCACCCGATCGCCGTGGCCATCCACGACGATGTGTCGATTGGCGACGTCGCAACCGTCGAAGGAGGCGATACCGCCTTGCGGACGAAAATCGCCATCCTCGACCTGGCCGATGCGCCAGAACTGGGAAAAACCACGCGTCTGACCCCCGAGCTCATTCGCCATCGCATTCGAATCGCCGGCATCGACGCCCGGCGATACAAGATTCAAGGCGCCGACAGCGTCACGTTGAGCTCGCGCGGTTACCAGGTGCCCGAGCAGGAGATCGTTAGTGCGGCTAAAAAGTATCTGCTGAAACGCCTCCCCTGGAATGCCGACGACATTTCGATCGAATCCATCCGGTCGATCAAAAGCCCCGTGCAGGTGTCGGGTGGGCGTGAGGACATTCGCTTCGAACCGAGTCTGCGCGCTGCACGAATCGCGCTCGGAAGCGTCCGTGTGGATGTCGCCATCCTTTCGAAAGGGGTGAAGCAGGCAGAGGTGCCTGTCACTCTGGAGGTGCACCTCTGCCAGACGATCGCCGTGGCAGCGCGGCGAATCGATCGGGGCCAGATGCTCAAAAGCGAGGATGTTTTTTACGAGCGGCGGACCGTCGACGATGTCGCCGGTTATCTGACCGAGTCGGAAAGTCTCGTCGGACAAAAGACGAAGCGCGCCATTCCGCCTCTGCAAACGGTCACGAAATCCGACATCGATTCATCGGAACCCGACTCGGGGGTCGTCATTCGACAGCGGGATGCCGTCAAGCTTGTCGCCCGCGCCGGCGCCCTGACGGTGACGACGACGGGGGAAGCTTTGCAGGACGGGCGATCGGGTCAAATGATCCGCGTGCGAAACGCCGATTCGAAAACCGTGGTCACGGGTCGAGTCGTGAATCGCAACGAAGTCCACGTTCTGTTCTGAGAGTCGAAACCTGAAACGGGAGAAGTTCATGAAACGGACACTTTTGCTCGGGCTGCTGCTCACGACCGGCTTTCTGTCGAACTTTATCCGCGCTGAATCGATCTTCGACCGGCGTGACCGCCGCGCCGCATATCTGTTTGTCGACAATCGTGGACGACAGATCGGCGACGTGCTCACGGTGACTCTGTTCGAAACCACCGATATCGATCAGAAAGAGAATCGCGCGCTCGACAAGAAATCCAAGGCCGGGGGAATTTTCAGCTTTGCCAGCTCCTGGATCGATGGAGCCGCGAACCAGGCCGCCAGCGCTTCGTTCGAAGCCGATGCCGGCAGCAATCGGTCGTTTGACGGCGAGGCCAATTTCAGCAGCCAGCGCGAAATGACCGACCGGATGACGGTGACGATCGTCGACGTTCTCCCCAACGGTTATTGCGTGATCGAAGGATTCCGCCGCCGAGTCATCAGCGGCGAGGATCGTTTGCTCAGGGTCACCGGAACCGTGCGACCCGCCGACGTCTCGGTGACGAACGTCGTCGAATCGCGATTCATCTCGAACCTGCAAATGGCGTACGAGGGCAAGGGCGTCGATTCGAAGTTCGTGAACCAGGGCTGGTTCAGCCGTGCCATGAACAAACTCTGGCCGTTCTAATTGGTCCTGAAATCACGTCGAAGGGGAGTTGTGATCGATGTTGAAACGAGCCGGTCTGGCGACGCTGTTCTGCGCGGTTTTCTGCCTGCTGGCAGAAGCTGCCGACGGTGTTCGCATCAAAGACATCACTCAAGTCGCAGGCGAGCGTGGCAACCAGCTCCGCGGGCTGGGGCTGGTCATCGGCCTGGACGGAACTGGTGGTCGCAGTCTGGCCACGCAGCAGATGGCCGTGGATATGCTGCAAAAGCTCAACGTGACGTCGAAGATCGTCACGGAGTTCAAGACCGACAACGTCTTCAAATCGACGAACATCGCGATGGTCATGGTCACAGCCGAGTTGCCCCCATTCGCCCGACGCGGCAGCGCGATCGACGTGACGGTCTCGGCGATGGATGCCCAGAGCCTGCAGGGTGGCGTTTTGTTGCCGACGCCGATCGACGGGCTGGACGGCCAAACCTACGCCGTCGCCCAGGGTTCGCTGACAATCGGCGGTTTCGGAGTTGCCGGTGAAGCGGCCAAGGCCCAGAAGAACCAATTGAACGTCGGCCGAATTCCGGACGGAGCGACAGTCGAGCGCGAGGCGCTCGGCGAGTTCCATTGCAATGGGATCGTGAGGCTCCTGCTGCGTTCGCCCGATCACTCGACCGCCTACTCAATCTCCAAAGGAATCAACGAGCATTTCCCGAAATCGGCCACCACGCGCGACGCCGGCACCGTGCAGATTTGCGTCCCCGATGAACGTCAGGAAAACGTCGTGGGGTTCCTGGGTGAAATCGGGCTGCTGGAAGTCAATCCGGACTCGCCCGCGCGAGTCGTGATCAACGAGCGCACGGGGACGATCGTCGCCGGCGAGCACGTCAAGATCGCCACCGTCGCCATCTCGCACGGCAGCCTGCACATGACGACGACCGAAACACCGCAAGTGTCGCAGCCGCTTCCGTTCAGCGGCGGTGAGACCGTGGTCGTGCCGCGCACGACGTTCGACATCGAGGAAGAGGCCGGCAAAATGGAAGTGATCGAGCGGACGGCGACGGTCGCCGATGTGGCTCGTGCCTTGAACGCGCTGGGCGCCACTCCCCGCGATCTGATCAGCATTTTCCAGAATCTCAAGCAGTCCGGCGCCTTGCACGCCGAACTGGTCATGCTCAAGTGAATCATGGACGCCCTCTCGTCAATTCCCGTTCAGAGTTTGCCGACCGACCTGACTGCCGAGTCGATCGCCGACCGTCTGCGCTCGGGTGACGCGGGAGCGGTCAAGAAGGTCGCCAAGGACTTCGAGAGCATGTTTGTCTCGATCGTGCTCAAAGAGATGCGGCAGACGCTCGGTCCGGGGTCGCTCTTCGGAAACGACGCCGCCGACCTCAACGGCGGCCTGTTCGACTTGTTCATGGGTAAGCACCTGGTCGAGGCCGGCGGCTTCGGCGTCGCCAAGATGATGGAGAAGGCCCTGGACGGCCGTTGAAAACTCGAAAAGCATTATGGCGCAACAATCCACCGAACTCACCGAGCCCAACGTAGGCGCGCTGTCGCTCGCCTGCCTCGCGCACATGCAGCAGGAAGAGGCCATGCTGGCCGAAACCCTCGACTCGTTGCGACAGGTGCGAACAGCGCTCCGCGACGGCGGCCTCGATTCGCTCAAGGTTGCGCTCGACCGGCAGGCGCGCGTCGCGCGGGCGTCG
>JAGVKR010000383.1 GCA_020050375.1 Planctomycetales bacterium | reverse complement strand
GCTCCGCCGGCGGGAGGGCGAATGGCGTCGAGCATGGCCCGCAGCCGCGAGCGGCGCGGCCTGGAGGAGAAGATCCTCTGCGAGGGACTGGAAGTGCTGATTCGCCAATGGCAGGAGCGGGGGGAGTTCGAGCGTCTCAAGTGCATCGAGCTTTTGTTCGTGCTCGGCTGGCCGAACAAGGATGTGGCCCGGCGACTGGGGCTCTCCGAGCAGGCGGTCGCCAATCACAAACACTATGTGTTGGCAAAACTGAAAGAGTGGATCGCGCGATCAGCAATCGACGGCATCAATTTCGCTGACCTTGGCGTCGGTTGACCGATCGAACCAAAAAGCTGACGTCTATCACGCGCCGCGCGCCAATTCCCGCAGCACATCGCTGATCACCGTTGCCCCTTCATCAACCTGCTCCGCAGTGATATTGAGCGCCGGCAGAAGCCGGATCACCGTGTCGTGCGTGCAGTTGATGAGGACGCCCCGTTCCATGCACTTGCCGACGGCTGGCGTGCCGACGATGTTGAGATCGATGCCGATCATCATCCCCCGGACGCGCAGCTCGCGGATGATCGACAGCTCCGACTTGAGCCGGGAAAAATGGTCGCGAAACCGGGCCGACATGACGGCGACGTTCTCGAGCAGGTGGTCTTTCTCGATCGTCTCGATCGTCGCCAACCCCGCCGCCATCGCCAGCGGGTTGCCGCCAAACGTGCTGGCGTGCTTGCCGGGTTTCATGTTGGCGGCAATGTCGATCTTCGCAATGATGACGCCGCAAGCGACGCCCGCGGCCACTCCCTTGGCCATCGTGAGAATGTCGGGCTGGACGTTCCACTGCTGGTAGCCGAACCAGGTCCCCGTTCGCCCCATGCAGGTCTGAACTTCGTCGAAGATCAGGAGCAGGCCGTTCTCGTCGCACAGCTTTCGCAGTCCGGCGAGAAATCCCTCTTTGGGAATGTTGATCCCCCCTTCTCCCTGCACCGGCTCGATCAGGATCGCGCAGGTTTCACTGTCGATCAGCTTGCGGACCGCGTCGAGGTCGTTGTGCGGCGCGTAGCGAAAGCCGGGAACGAGCGGGCCGATTCCCTCGTGGTACTTGGGCTGGGCGGTGGCCGTCACCGCGGCGTATGTCCGTCCGTGGAAGCTGTTTTCGAACGTGATGATCTTGTACCGGCCCTTGGGCGATCCCGTCAGGCGCGCCAGCTTGATCGCCCCCTCCAGCGCCTCGGCCCCGCTGTTGCAGAAAAACGCCTGACCGAAGCTCCGCGTGCAAAGCGCCTCGGCAAACTCCCCCTGCTCTTCGGTGTACCACGTGTTGGGAACATGGATCAGATGCGTCACCTGCTCCTGCACCGCCTTGACGACGCGCGGCGGCGCGTACCCGAGAATATTGCAGCCCCAGCCGGGGAACAGATCGAGATAGCGCTTTCCCTCGGCGTCCCAGACGTACGACCCTTCCCCGTGCACGAGACAAACCGGGTAGCGGATGTAATTGGGAACGACATATTTCTTGAACGTCTCAATCGTCTGCTGGCTGCTGTGTGTCGCGGCAGGATGCATGGCGAATTCCAAGCGCTAGGGATCCGAGAGAATCGAATTACTACGAAAACGGCACGCGTCGACGAATCAGTCCAAACTCCCCAACCGAAGCCAACCGCGGGGCGGTCGCCAAAGCATCAAACGCAGACACGCGCCGCATTCCCCAAGTTCAGGTTCCGGCCGAAAATATCCCGAATCACGATCAACCAGGCAGGTCACGACACAATTTCCGTCCCGATCCCCGTGTTCGAGAAGATCTCGAACAGCAACGAATGCGGCTGCCGGCCGTCGACAATGTGAACCTTGCTGACGCCGGCCTTCAGGGCGTCGAGCGCCGCCTCGACCTTCGGGACCATGCCGGCGTCGATCGTCCCGTCGGCGATCAGCTCCCGGCAACGGGCGTGCGTCAAATGGGAAATCAACGAATTCGGATCGTGCTTGTCGGCAAGAATCCCCGGAATGTCGCTGATGAAGACGAGCTTTTCGGCATCGAGCGACTGGGCGACCGCGGCCGCCGCCGTGTCGGCGTTCACATTATACCGTTGCCCCTGTCGATCGACGGCGATCGAGGGGATGATCGGGATCGTCCCCTTGGCGAGCGTCGCCAGCAAGAGGTCGCGGTTGACGTCGCGGACTTCCCCGACGAAACCCAGATCGACCGGCTTCCCCAGTTCATCCGGCAGCATGAGCTTTTCGCCGTGCAGCACGTTCCAGGTGAGGTAACTCAGCCCGACCGCATTGCCCCCCAGTTCGCGGATCTGCCGAACAAGATCGTCGCAGATCTCTCCGGCGAGTACGCGCGAGACGATATCGAGCGTCGCCTGGTCGGTGTAACGGCGGCCGAGGACGAATCGCGGTTCGAGCCCGGCCTTCTTCATGGCGGACGAGATCGCCTTTCCGCCGCCGTGGATCAGGACCGGACGCATCCCGACCGTTTCCATGAAGATCACGTCCGTCAACAGATTTCGAACGGTTTGTGCATCTTCCAGCGCGCTCCCCCCGAGCTTGATGACGACCAGCCGGTCGCGAAACCGGCGGATCCAGCTCATGGCCTCGATCAGAACTTCGGCTTTGCGAAGAGGGTCATTCACGAGAGAGCTCGACGAAGGCTGTTGAGAATTGCTTTGACGCCGATTCAAGTGCGTCGGGCGGCACCGACGTCGAACCAGTCCAGCCGAATGCCGCGGCGAACATCCCCACAAAGGCATGCCGTACCGGCGGACGTCATGCTTCGGCTCGGGACGACGCGGGCTTGTAACGGAGATAGCGATTGTAGGTGGACCGGCGAGCGTGTCAATTGAGTGGGTTGAGGACCGTCGCGCGGCATCCACATTGGCCGGTTCGGCGGCTTGTGCTGCAGCGACAACAGTCGTTCTCGCTATTCGCCGCGCAACCACTCGCAGGAATTCCGGACGGCAGGAATGTCATTTCCGGCGTGACCGCCGGAGGGTTTCGCGCGTGGCCCGTTGCCGGTGAAAATCCGATGAAACGCCCGGCGGCATTACCCGATACTTCCAGTGGTCATGGTTATCCACGGGGGATTGCCCCGGACACAGTCCATCAGGGAGTCAACGGTCTCGTGAGTCATTCGCATCTCGCCCTGCAGCATTTGATCAACAAGATCGACTCTCCCGGCTACCGGCGCCCCCGTTCTTCGGGCCCTGTCTGGCTTCCGGAGTTTGTCGACCAGATCGCCGAGTTGTTCGAGCCGTTCGTCGACATCGGCCGCGTCGGCTACGAGTGCACGCCCAGTGAAGATCGCTGGGAGATCTCCATGTACCTGGGGGGAACCGAGCTGGTCGGCGGAAAGGTCGACGGCGAGATTCGCACGGTCGCCTTTCAATTCAACCTGGTCACGCTCCAGGCGGTGTTCGACAGCGTCGACGAATTCACCTGGAATGCGTTTCCAGCCGGCACGTTTCCGGAAGGGACGAATTCCCGCGACCGATCGTTCATCGCCGTGAACGGCTGCTATCGGGAACACCTGATCCGCCTGCGGGTGCATTGCACCGCCCCGCAGGAAACCGGCCCTGGGATGCGCCAATACCCCGACGGCACCTGGGAACCCGCGTAACCCTTTCAAGCGCTGAATCGCCTGTTCGCGATCGCCCCAGCTTGCCCTCTTCGCGACCGCCTCCGCCGTCACCGCGACATGTCGATCGCCATCGACGTGTTCGCCGCGACAGGCATGAGCGGGGTAAACCGCTTCCGTTGCGCCTGGTTGGCGCCGCCTCCGGGATAAATGACGATCCCGAGGTAGGCGTCGACGGTGCCGCTATCGGGCGGCGTGATGAAGTTGGCTTCCCCGAACAGGGCCACCCAGTTGTTGAGAGGCAGGTGCAGGTCGGCGCCATAGACGAAAGCGTTCTTCACCGGTGGATCGTCGGGCAGAACGAGCACGACTCTGCCATGCTCTTCCGCAAAACCAAGCCACAACGACGTCCATCCCACGCTTGACCACGTGTGCCGCCAGAAGAAGTTGCACATCGAGATCGGCCGCAGATGCAGCGGATTTCCCAGCACGCTCCCCGAATCACCGCGGTCGGCTTTGGTGAACCAGACCCCCGCTTCGTCGGTATCGGTCACTTCGTAGCCGACGCGGCCGCGCCACTGCCCGAATTGAAATCGGTCGTAATAATCTTCCCACAGAAAGTCGTACCCCGCGCTCACGTTCAGTCCAAAATCGGTCCGCTCGAACAGCCCGATGGTCGTGTAATACTGGTTCCGTTCGTCGGTTCCTTCCAGGCGCGGAAGGACCTGCACGGCCGCATCGGCAAAGCTGTAGGCGAAACCGGCCTGCACTCCGAGGCCCCAGTCTTCAACGACGGGAGCGCCAAAGTTCAATGAGAAACGGCCTCCCATGTTCGCATTGATGCCGAGATCCTGCGGTTGTTTCGAGCCGTCGAGGCCACCGAAGAACGACAGGTTGTCCAGCCATCCCGTCGGGACCCAATTCGTATCGGAAGCGGTCTGTTCCAGGGCTGGCTCGGCGCCGTAGCCCGAATCTGCCGGCGAGTCTGCCGGGAACAGCGGCGAATCCGGCTCATCGGCTTGGAACCCGGTCGTGCGCAGCTCCGACTCGGGGATGTCCGACAAAGGCCATCGGGCACGACTGGGATCGCCCCAACGCGCGATCCGGGCGAACCCGAGAACGTTCCCTCGCGCTCGGCCGAGTGCAGCGCCCCGCACGGCGTGAGCAGTGCCGAAACCAGCAATGCGGAACGGACAGTCCGCCAAAAGCCGCGGGCGAGATCGCTTTCCATGGCGAATGGTCGTGTGTTTCTACAAGGCAGAGCCCGGTTCGTTACGGTCAGGACGGACACCATCCCCGCCCCACACAATCAGAAATATCGGTAAACTCATCGGAGTCGTTACCATCGGAACTTGAGGAAATTTACTATAACTCGCGGAACGGTAACAACCTTCAGCGACGATCGCGGTCGCCAGTGCCCGGCGGAATGTCGCCGAGATGCGATTCTCATCGTTTGCCGGCGCCGCGCTTGTCGCGGGATGGACACCGTGTCGCGCACTGGTATCATTCAGCCGCCCTTCATGAACTTGAAGATCGCAACCGGCCTTTCACAGGGGTGCGACCGTCCCGCGAACCGCGCTTCTCTCATGGGCGAGACCGACAGGCGTCAGGCGCCGCCGGTTGCGGCGGCGGAAAAATCCCAGAATCAAACCATGCTCGGAAACGCTTCCCCCACGCCGTATGATCTTCGATTCTCGCTGCTGGGGATCCCCGTCCGCGTGCATCCCCTGTTCTGGCTGTTTTCGGCCGTGATGGGGTGGGACCCGGACGATCTCAATTACATGCTCCTGTGGATCGTCTGCGTGTTCGTGTCGATTCTCGTCCACGAATTCGGGCACGCGCTGACAGCCCGCTACTTCGGCTGGCCCCCGAAGGTGGTGCTGTATTCGTTTGGCGGCTTTGCGTCATTCACGCCGACGTGGGGTTACACAACAACAAGAAGCATCCTCGTTTTACTGGCCGGTCCCGGCGCAGGGTTTGTGCTTTTTGGCGTCGTCTGGTGTGTCAAGCAACTATTGATTCAGCAGCGGGTGCTTCCCGAGCACCCCGAGATGTTGCTATGGGATTCCGCATCGCCAACCGGACTGCGATATACGGCCTTCGTGCTGCGTCAAATGGCGTTCATCAATCTCTGGTGGGGATTGGTGAACCTGCTGCCGGTTTTTCCGCTGGACGGCGGGCAGGTTGCACGCGAGCTGCTGACTCACCTTCGTCCACGCGACGGTCTGGATATTTCTCTCAAGTTGTCGCTGCTGGTCGGTGCTGGCGTGTCGGCGTATTGCTTCATGCACAAGGACACCTGGCCCGGCGTGCTGTTTGGCGTTTTGGCCTTCGAGAGCTTCCAGCATCTACAGGAGATGCGCTACCGCTGAGCCGATTCGATTGCCGGCTCGTGAGTGAGATTTTCACTCAACCTTCTTGTCGCGAACCGCGGCGAGTTCGGCTCGGCGGCTCTGCCGGCGGTATTCGCCGGGAGCCTGCCCGCACCAGTGCGTGAAGGCCTTGCTGAACGACGCTTCGGTCGAATAGCCGACGCGGCCGGCAATCTCCTTGATCCCCTTTTCCGACTCGCGCAGCAGCCGGCAGGCGAGGCGCATCCTCACGTCGCGCAGGTAATGAAAGGG
>JAGVKR010000275.1 GCA_020050375.1 Planctomycetales bacterium | reverse complement strand
GAGGACGTGGCGGCCGTGGTGCTGGTGGTGCGGAAGGCCGGGGGGCCGGCGCGGGTGGCGGTCAATGAAGCAGGCGGCGCAGGTTATCGATCTGCAGAAGATCTACGATCTCGGGCCGGCCATCGAGCCGGCCGGCGGGGCGAACATCGACTTGCAGTACGCGCCGATTGCCGCCAAAGAAGGTCGGATTCTCGTGAAGGCCCTGCGTGGTGTCTCGCTCGATTTCCCCGAGGGGGATTTCGTGGCGATCATGGGGGCCTCCGGCAGCGGCAAAAGCACGCTGCTCAACGTTCTCGGCGGGCTCGATCGCCCCACTCACGGCCGCTACATCCTGGGTGGGGTCGACGTCTCCGAAATGAACGACGTCGAGATGTCTCACGTCCGCAATCAGAAAATCGGATTCATTTTTCAATCGTACAATCTCATTCAGCAATACACCGTCATCGAGAACATCGAACTGCCGCTTCAGTATCGCCCGGGCTACCCCGTGCTGTCCGCCGCTGATCGCCAGTGGTGCCTCGAACTGGCAACCAAGGTCGGGCTGGCCGAGCGGCTTGACCATCGACCGTTTCAGTTATCCGGGGGTCAACAGCAGCGGGTGGCGGTCGCCCGTTCGATGGTCAACAATCCCGAAATCATTCTTGCTGACGAGCCGACGGGAAACCTCGACTCGGCCACCAGCGTCGAGATCATGGAGATGCTCACCGCGCTCAATCGTGAAGGGCGAACGATCATTATGGTGACGCACGAGCCGGATATCGCCGAGTGGGCCAAACGCCAGATCGTCATGCGAGACGGCGTCGTGCATAAAGAGACGCGAACGAAGCCCGTTTGAGTGACGCGCGAAGAGGACAAGCTGGGTGAGTATCGAGCGTGCTATGCGACGGACAACGATCGATCTTCGCGAAGCATATTGCGTCTTGAGCGTGCTTGCCTTTTTCACCTGTTAACGCATTACACTGACCATCATGTCTTTTTCACGCCTGATTCGCACGGTGCAACTGGGGCTCAAAAGCCTGCTATTGCACAAACTGCGCTCGGGCCTGACGATGCTGGGGATCGTGTTCGGCGTATTCTCGGTGATCGCCATGCTGGCGATCGGGGCCGGCGCCAGCGCGCAGGCGCAAAAACAGATCGTCGCGCTGGGGGCCACCAATATCATCGTCCGCAGCATCAAGCCGGTGGAAGGCTCATCCAGCGACAGCAGCCAGGGGGGAACGCCGCGGTACGGTCTATTGCGATCGGACTTTCGCCGCCTCACGAAGACGATCCCGACGATCATCGACGCAATTCCGATTCGCGAGTTGCCGCGCGAGGCCCGCCATCTGCGGCGTACGATGAATTGCCGACTGGTGGGCTGCACCGCCGAGTATGTCACGATCAATCACCTCGATGTGACCAAAGGGCGATTCCTCACCGATGCCGATCAGCAGAATCTGGCGAATGTCGTCGTCCTCGCGCACGACGTCGCCGAGGGGCTCTTTCCCACTGAAGAGCCGATCGGCAAGGCGATTCAAATCGACGCCATGTTTTACACCGTCATCGGGGTGACGGCCGACAGAACTCCTTCGGCCGGAATCGGGGGGAGCCTCACCTCGCAGGATTTCAACAAAGACCTCTACATTCCGATCAACACCTTTCGCGCGCGCCTGGGCGACGAAATCCGGACTCCAAAGCAGGGGGGCTTCGATTCCGAATACGTCGAATTGAATCAGATCACGCTGGCGGTCAAGAGCGTCGAAGACGTGCTGCGCACGGCCGACGTCGTCCGGGGAACGCTCGAACGGTTTCACACCCAGAAGGATTTTGCGGTCGTCGTGCCGCTGGAATTGCTGAAACAGGCCGATCAGTTGCGGCAGATTTTCAACATCGTGCTCGGGTCGATTGCCGCGATCAGTCTGATCGTGGGGGGGATCGGCATCATGAACATCATGCTCGCGACCGTCACCGAGCGAACGCGCGAAATCGGCATCCGTCGCGCATTGGGCGCCAGGCAGCGCGACATCATCGAGCAGTTTCTGACCGAAACGGTCGTCCTTTCGGGCACCGGCGGCGTGTTGGGAATCGTGCTCGGGCTGGCGACGCCCTATGCCTTCCTGGTCATTCGCTACGTCACGCTCAACTTCATTCTCGACGCCCGGCCTGGGGCCCTTTCCGAAACAACGCGGATGTTCTCCGAAATGCAGCCGGAAGTCGCCTTCTGGAGCCTGCCCCTGGCGTTCGGGATCTCGGTCGGGATCGGCATTCTGTTCGGGCTTTATCCCGCGCGTTCCGCCGCCCGGCTCGACCCGATCGAAGCCTTGCGCCACGAGTGAGGTCGTGTGAAGGTTTGTAGTGTGGACTTCAGTCCACACGAGATGCTCTATCGTGTTGGCTGAAGCCAACACTACGTTTTGCGGGCGACCTCATATCCGCCCGCAGCTTTCGAAGCTGCCGTACGGTGTTCATGCCATACGGTCGAGTGCTCGCGTGATCCGGGCTCTTAAACGGCGCCAGACTTCGCGGTTCACGCCGACGCCGATGAAACCGTCATCGGCAATACGATTGATTTGGCTGCTTCGCGCATCGGAAGGCTCTGAACAGTCGGGACCCCGCCGAGAGCGCCGAGTTGAGTCATCATGACGCGGGTGACTTCTTCGAGCAGTTCAGGCGTTCGTCGCTGGCCATAGTACGCCGACAAGTCGATGGGATCTCCAAAGATGACCCGCACTCGCCCGAAATTGAAGAACGGTTCGACCATCGTCTTTCCCTGCGGCGCATTCTCGACGAAGACCGGAAAGACCGGCGCGCGCGACTGCAGCGCCAACCAGGCAATGCCGGGATTTGCGGGCAACATGCCCCGTCCGGTATTGATTCGACCTTCAGGGAAAACTCCAACGAGCCGTCCCTGTTGCACGCGTCGCAAAGCAGTGCGGGTGGCCGACATGTCCTTGCCGTCGCGCGCCACAGGAATCGAGCGCTGCGCGTCGAGAATGAACTGCAAAACAGGCAGCCCGAAATACTCTTCGGCCGTTAGAAACTCGATGGGCCGGCAGTTCGTGACGCCGGCCCAGATCAGCATCGGGTCGACCGGGCTGCGATGATTGGCGATCACGATCGCCGGGTGCGATTCAAGAAACGGGCAGGGACGATTCGCGCGCCAGTGATAGCCGAACCGGCAATAGATCTTGGCGATGATGTGCAGCATCCACAGACGCCACCCCTCGGGACATGCGAGCGCCCGCCACAGCACGAGCAACGCAGCGCCTCCGACGTAACCGGCGAGGGTCCAACGGGCGATCGAATCGGCAGACATTTGCCCCGTTCTGCGACAAAAATCGAGGAATCCCAGATAATTTGGGATCACCCTAACAGGACGGCACCGGGGGATCAACCCGCGCGGCAATTCTTGCCCCTGCCCGTTTGGCGAACGGGACGTCGGGCGATAGAATGACACGCTCGTTGATCTGCCCTCAATTTCGCCGGAAACAGGATGCCTCACGATGGACATGAAGCGGCGTACGCTGGTGCTTTGCGCGGTGGTTGCGACGTTGACCGCAGGCGTTGCCTTCGGCGCCGAGAATGCGCTTTCGGAGTCTGAGAAGAAAGCCGGCTGGAAGCTGCTCTTCGACGGCAAGACGAAATCCG
>JAGVKR010000803.1 GCA_020050375.1 Planctomycetales bacterium | reverse complement strand
TGGTGCGGTGGCTGACTCGATCGGAATCGAAATAGGACGCTTGTCGCCGTGGGGTGTGGCTGGTGGAAGCGGGAGGCACGGCTTGAACATTCAACATTCAACTTCCAACTTTCTCAAGCCCCACGCCTCACGCCCCAAGCCTGCGCAGCACTTCTTCCGCCTTGGCCTCGAACAGTGGCTGCCACTCGGGGGCAACGAGGGTGTCGCTGTCTTCCTGGGCGGCGCCGGGGTTCAACAACTGCTCGGTGGTCGGGGCGTAGTAGATGTAGCCGTTGGTGTAGCCGGCGATGAACGTCATCGGGTACGGCGAGCGCTTCTTCAGGTTGAGACCGATCTCGACAGTCAGCTCGCCGGGGAACGTGACGAGGACGAATTCGCCGATCCGCATCCCGACGACTTCGACGTCGAGCGTCCGCTTGCCGGCGGCGATATTCTGCGCCTGGTGCATCTTCAACAGGGCGAGGTTCGTCTGCACGCGGGTCAGCTCTTCCATCGTGTGGATGTTGCGGATGTACTGCTCCATGTTGCGGCGGTTCTCGGCGTCGAGCCGGTCGAGGTCGTCGCGGCCGAGTTTGCGATCGTGCAGGTAACGATGTGAATAATACGAGGGAAACTCGCTATCGACTTTGTACCGCATGACGAGGGGAAGAAACGTCTTGAGGTTGAGGCTCGTCCCCTGCAGCGACGCAAGCAGTTTCAACTGCTGCTTTTCGAGGAGATCGATCCGTTCGGCAAAGTCGGCGCGCGGCAAGGCGAGAGGCTCGTTGATGACTTTGAGCGTTCCGTTCTCTCCCGGCTTCGCCTGGCGAACCGCCTTCATCGTGCTGAGGCCGAGCAGGTTCCCCAGCGTTTCGGCGTCGCGCGGGCCGGCGACGTCCTTATAGCGGATCGGGTTGATGTCGCCGCCGCACCCCTGCACGAAGAGGGCGATCGCACCGTCCCCCAAACTGTCTTCAATCACCTGCGAGGCAAAGCCGGTCATGTCGGCCGTGTTGCGGCCGTTGGGGACTCCCTGGATCGGATGGCAGGCGAAGTTGTAAACGACAGCCAGCGTGCGGCCGTCCTTGCGGTCGAGCCGAAGAACGCCGATCTGCGGATCGATCGGCCCGACGGCGGCGATTTCTTCGTCGGGGGGAAGCGAATAGGCGTGGCGGACATCCGCCTCGCGACCGCTCTTGAGCTTCAGTCGGCGATTCTCCTGGACGCGATCTTCGCTTCCCTTGGCGACGCCGACCGAGACCGGAACGAGATTTTTCGCCGCTTCGCGGACCGCCTGCACGGTCCGCTCGGCGACGTCGGCGCAGACGATGCCGTGGCAGTGGCTGGCGTTGATCGCCACGTTGAGCGGCGGAATTTTCAATTCTTTCTGCAACTGGGCCCGAACGGTGGCGAGATAGTCGTTGCGGATCGTGCCGATCTGGCCAATCGCCACGGCGTCAACCGTCGCAATCACGGCGGTCGTCGTGCCGTCGGTGAGGACGAGGGCTTTGGCGTACATCGGGCCGTTGGGCGGCCCGGCGTCGGGGCTGGAGATGTCGACCTTGGCGACGCCGGCGCGAAGTGGACCGGCAGATGCTGCGCCGGTCGAAAATAGAAGTTCGACGGCGGTCGCGATGAGGACCAGTGCGACGCGGAACGGGGATTTCTGCGAGAGGGTGGGGATCATGCTGTTGCTCGGGAGGGAAGGAGGCGCTCTTGATGGACGATTCGATGCGAAGGACGCCGCTCGAATTTACCGGCGAGAGGGGACGATGTCTTTCGTCGGGGGAGAATTCTCATCGCCGAAATGAGTAACCCCGACAGCAAGCGAACTGGCGCCGCGTGTAAATCGAGTGAAACGATTTGCGGATCCGCCGGAACGGGCGGATGAACACAATTACGGAGGAAGTGGCACTCCGATGGAACGAAGATAAGTTTCAACCACGAAACACGCGAAAAAACGAAAACAGAATGGGATTGAAGAGTCCCGGCGTGCAGGAACTCGACAACCACTTTTCTTCTTTTCGTGCGACTGACATCACGAATCAGCGCACAGCGCGAAGATTTCGATCAGCGACAATGGGCTGACTACGGAATACACCGACGACACGGAAAAAATACAAGAAAATGACGAGTACGATCTGTTCGCTTGTCTGCCCTCTTTTTCCGTGTATTCTGTGTCTTCCGTGGTCCTGAGTCGTGTCTCGGTTGCGGCTGAGCAATGCGAGGCCGCGCTGGGTGGTTCGTGTCCTTTCGTGGTCCCTCGCCTTTTGTTTTCCGTCGGTCGCGCCACCCAACGTTTGAAGTCAGCGATCCAGGACGGCCGTGACGGGGAAGTGGTCGGACGGGGTGCGGCCGTCGCGGGCGGTGCGATCGATGGCGGCGTCCAAAACCTTCCAGTCGCGCGAGGCGCCGATCCAGTCGATTCGCGGCCCCTGGGTCTTCGTGGCTTGGAAGCCGGAGAACGTCCCTTCGTCGGCGGTGAGGTCGGGATGGGTAGCGCGATAGGCATCGACCACCGGCGCGGGTTTGTCGTCGGCTTCGCCGAACAGGGCGTTGTACGGCTCGCTGCCGTCGTCGGCGTTGAAATCCCCCGTCACGATCAGCGCGCAGCCCTTTCCGAGCGCGGCGACGCGGCTTCGGAGCAGGCGGGCCGATTCGAGCCGGGCTTTCTTTCCTTCATGATCGAAATGCGTGTTGAGGCACAGGATCGGCGGGGCGGCGGCGTTCCGGCGATCGCGGAGCTTGACCCAGGTGGCGATCCGCGTGAGGGCGCTGTCCCAGCTTTTGCTTGCGACCACTTCGGGGGTCTCGCTCAGCCAGAAGTTCCCGCCGTCGAGCTTCTCGAACCGCTCGGTGCGATAGAAGAGGGCCGCGATCTCCCCCTGCTCGCGACCGTCGTCGCGGGCCACGCCGAAGGCCTCGTAGCCGTCGAGCTTCTGCCGGATGTAGTCCCGCTGAAAGACGAGCGTCTCCTGTGTGCCGAGCAGGTCGGGGTTAAACGCTTTGATCGTATCGATCAGGAAGTCTTTACGCACGTCCCAGTGGTTCTCGCCGTCTTCTGCGGTGCCGTAGCGGATGTTGAAGCTCATGACACGAACGTCGGGTGGATCGGCGGCGGGGGTCGCAGCGGACGCGAATACCAGCAGCAACATCGCGAGTCCGAAACGAAGAGCGCGCATTAGAGGATCTCCTGAATTCGCGAGTTGGTTGTGGTGAGAGCGAGCTGGCGGTTTGCAACTGGGAGTCGATTGACGTTCCTACCCCCCATCCCCGGCCCTTCCCCCGCAAGGGGGGAAGGGAGAAAGAATTTGCGGAGTGCGGCGCTGTGGGGTACGCGCGATCGAGGGTGGCATTCCACGATGCGTCACTCTATCCAGCGGGCCGTGGAACTCAAACGCTCGCTGCGGGCGAGGCTCGCCGTCAGCCTGACGCTGCCGCTGCGCTGGCGACGGGTTGCTCCAGCTCCCGCCCCGTTGCGAATCGTACGAGGTTGTGAATGAAAGCCAACTTGCCACGAATCCCCTCTGACAGAACTTCGGGGACGAGGTCGGTGAGCCCCATGCTGCGGTTGAGCTCGTTGGCGGCCACTCCCAGCTTCTGATACTCGACGATCATCTCTTCGAGGGACGATTGCCGGACGTCGATGTTCGAGACGATTCCCGCGTGAATCGCCGTGTCGAGGACTGCCGCCATATCGAGATAGAGGGCAAACGTCTCGGCGAAATTCTCCCAAGGGTGCATTGTGGCGTAGGCGCTGACAAACCGCGTCTCCCAGTCGGGCAAGGGGCCGTTCTGATAGTAGCGGTTGAGGGCCTCGTCATACGGAGGCTGCTCGTGGTCTCCGAAGACCGCTTTGAATTCGGGCTCGCACCGCCCCGCGACGAGCAACTGCCAGTAGTAGTGGCCGATCTCGTGGCGGAAGTGCCCGCACAGCGTCCGATGGGCTTCGTTCAAATCGACCCGCAACTTTTCGCGTTCGACGACGTCGGCTTCGCGGACGTTGATCGTGATCTTCCCGTCCTGATGACCGGTGTAAACCCGCTCATCCGACATCATTTTCCAGACGCCGTCGGCGGGGATGGCGTCGGCCTTGAAGTCGAACGACAGGGGAAGCGCGATGCCGCTGGCGGCACCGCCGTAGGGAAGTCCCAACTGATCGAGCAGTAGCAGCAGTCGGCGCTTGGCGGTTTCCAGTTCGTACCAGCGCTGGCGGTTCCCTTCGATCGAAAGATCGGGAATGACTTCGGTGAGCTGGCAATAATCGCAGAGCGTATCTGCCGTCGGCGCGCCGTCCGGTGACTCATTGACCAGAAGCACGCAACGGTTGCAGATATGTTCCAACGCGTAATTGCCGCACTTGAGCAACGGAGCATGACAGGCGTCATTCCCGCAGGTCCAGCCGCCGGCTGGCGTCGGGATCAGCGTCGTCAGCGTGCGGCACGCCGGGCACCATCCTACCTCTGCTCCGCAGGCGACGCATTGCGTGTTATCGATGAATAGCCGATTCCCGCACGTACAGGCGAATGGCCCCATTTTGACTCCCACTGTTGATTCGATTCCGAGCCCGGCACGACCCATTTCACCCCACCCGGATTGCACATCGCGTGCCGTTCCCATGGACAGTCAATTGTACGCTGATTGGCAAACGGACGCGGTCGAATTCGGTCTCGGGGCGGCCAAATTGAATGATTTGAGATCAGACCTCAATAACGTACGCTGCGACTCGCTTCGCTGAGGACGACGAGTGCTGTATAACCGGCATCTGACTTGTTCAATGTCTCGAACTGTCCCCAGCCCCCTGCATGCTCTACCGCATCACCCATACGACGACCTACCACTACACCGAGCCGGTGTCGCTGTGCCAGAATCTGGCGCATCTGACGCCGCGAAATACGCCGACGCAGCATTGCCGGCACTCGGAGCTCTCCATCGCGCCGGAGCCGGCCGTCGTCTCGGATCGGATCGACTACTTCGGCAACTGCGCGACGTTTTTCACGGTTCAGGAGCCGCATCGCGAGCTGGTCGCAACCGCCAGCCACCTGGTCGACGTGGCGCGGCCCGTCGTGCCGGATCCCACAGCGACGCTTCCCTGGGAGCAGGTTGCAGAACGACTGACCGCTGATCTGGCCCGCGACGTGCTCGACGCGTCGCAGTTTGTCTGCGATTCGCGCAACGCGCGGAGAAGCGATGAGCTTGCCGATTACGCGCGGATCTCGTTTGCCACGGGAAGACCGATTCTGGAAGCGACGATCGACCTGGCGGCGCGGATCCATCACGAGTTTCAGTACGATCCGACGGCGACGACCGTCGCCACATCGCTCGACGAGATGTTCGCTCAGCGCC
>JAGVKR010000292.1 GCA_020050375.1 Planctomycetales bacterium | reverse complement strand
TCGCCCTCGGCCTGGCGATCGCGCTCAGGCAACTGGGGCACTCGGTCTGTCTGCTCGATGCGAATCTCGGCCTTGGAAACATCGACCTGCTCTGCGGCCTGTGTGGCTACTGGAACCTGTCGCACGTCGTCAGCGGCGCTCGAACGGTTTCCGAAATTGTGCTCGACGGGCCGGCCGGTCTTCACGTCGTCCCCGGAGCCAGCGGCCTGCTCGAACTTGCTGACGTTTCTACGGCCGCGCAGCGCGAAGTATTTACCCAGCTCGAAGAGCTCGAGCGACATCACGAATATCTGATCTTGGATACGGGCGCCGGCATTCATCGAGTCGTTCGGCAGTTCGTGTCGGCCGCCGAGACGGTGCTGGTCGTCACGACTCCGGAACCAACGGCCATCGCCGATGCCTATGCCACGCTCAAGGCGCTTTCGACTGGTCGCGAGCTGGGGCAACCACACATCCTCGTCAATCAGGCCGACTCGCCGGAGCAAGCCCGGGAAATCATCGCCCGCGTCCAGCAGACGGCCCTCACCTTTCTGCGCGTCACAGTGTCTTCGGCGGGTTTTGTTCCGCGCGACCCGGCCGTCCCCCAGGCGGTCGCTGACCGCAAGCCCTTTTTGATCCAGTCGCCCCGCTCCCCGGCCGCCCGGGCGATCGAGCAACTGGCCCGCCGAATCACGAATCTCGCTACATCCGAAGCCGAACGGAGTCCGTTCTTTTCCCGATTCGGGACGACCTCTGAACGAAAGTCGGCGTGACGCAACGACTGCCGATCCCGGTTCTTCCATGGAATCCATCCTTCGATTTCGAAGTCGAATTCGAGCCTGTTCAACGAGTGCTGCCTGCCTGTTGCGTGACTTTTCCGTCTGTAACGAAAAAAGTGAATTTTCCGGCGGCTGGAGCCGATAACACCTGTAAGGGAGATTGCCGGATCGATCGCAAGTCGACCGGCGCGAATTCGTCGCGGGGTTCTAACGCTCGCTGAGCTCCGTCCCCAAACATCGATCGTAGAGACGACACCGCTGATTTTGTATCACCACGGAGGGTTCAATGGTTTCCAAGGTCGAACGCGACATCAACGACGTCTGGCAGGAATTCAAGAAAGATCAGACCAGCAAGGAATTGCGCAACCTGCTGATCGAGAAATACCTGCCGCTCGTCCGTTACAACGCCGAGCGGGTCTGGTCGAAACTCCCGGACGGCGTCGACCTGAACGACCTGATCTCGGCCGGCGTGTTCGGGCTTATGGACGCCATCGAGGCCTTTGACCTGTCACGGGGCGTCAAATTCGAAACCTACTGCGTGCCGCGAATCCGCGGTGCGATGCTCGACGAACTGCGGACGATGGACTGGGTCCCCCGACTCGTGCGGAGCAAGGCCAGCAAGTGTGAAGCGGCCCGTAAACAGGCCGAAGCTGAATTGGGCCGCCCGCCCACCGACGCCGAGATCGCCAGGAAGATGCAGATCCCGACGGAAGAATTCGAAAAGCTCAAGGCCGAGGCGAGCGCCGTCAACCTCGTCAGCCTGAACAAGAAGTGGTTCGAGACCGACAGCTACAAAGACGTCCGCGAGATTGACATTCTCGAAGACGGCAAGGGGATCGACCCCACCAACGGCATTCAGAAGCGCGATCTGATGAAGCTGGTGACGAAGGGTCTCAACCGCAACGAGCGGCTGATCATCATCCTCTACTACTATGAAGAACTGACGATGAAGGAAATCGGCAACACGCTGGGCCTGTCGGAAAGCCGCGTGAGCCAGATGCACTCCAGCATCGTGGCCCGCCTCAAAGACCAGCTTCGGCAGCGGAAGCCCGAGTTTTCGTCGTAGGGAATGACGACGAAATCCGAAAGACATTTGATCTTCGCCGCGACACTCCGTTGCCAAGGTGAAATTACGGCACGGTCGGCAGCGGATCACACCGACATCCCGAAATCTCTGCTCTCGTTCTACTAACGTCACGAATCTGCGCACAGCGCGAAGAGTTCGATCAGCGACAGTGGACTGACCACAGAATACACCGAAGACACGGAAGTAATACAAGAATAGGACAAGCACGATCTGTTCGCTCGTCCGCAATCTTTTTCCGTGTGTTCCGTGTTTTCAGTGGTCCTGAGTAGAGTTTCGTTTGCGGCGCGACAATGCGAGGCCGCGCCGGGTAGTTCGGTCTTTTCCTTCGACGTTGGAGGTTCGTCATTCTCGTGTTCGACGAACCTCGCGAACCGATCAGGCGATCAGGCTTCGCAGCGTCCGCAGGTTGATCGCGTCGAGTTCTTCTCCCTCTTCGAGCCCTTTGGGGGTCTCCATATACATGGGGACCTGTGCGAAACGCGGGTCGTTGAGGAGATGCCGAAACGGCTCGAGCCCGAGCTTGCCGGCGCCGATTTTGGCGTGGCGATCGACGCGGCTGCCGAACTCTTTGACGCTGTCGTTGAGGTGGAAGGCGCGAATCCGATCGACGCCGATCAGGCGGTCAAACTCGACCATTGTCGCGGCGTAGTCGTCGGCGGAGGTGATCGGATAACCGGCGGCGAAAATGTGACACGTGTCGACGCACACGCCAACCCGTTCGGGCGCGGCGACCCGTTCGAGTATCGAAGCCAGGTGCTCGAACCGATGGCCGAGGTTCGTCCCCTGCCCGGCGGTTGTCTCGAGCAATGTCTGCGTTTGGAAACCGGCCGTCTGCCGATGCGCTTCGTCGAGCGCCGTGACGATCCGCGCAAGCCCCGCCTCTACGGACGAACTGACGAAGCTGCCGGGATGCATGACGACGCCGATCAATCCCAGCGCCTCGGCCCGCTCCAGCTCGACGACAAACGCGTCGCGGGATTTGCTCCAGAGCGCATCATCAGGGCTGGCGAGGTTGATGAGGTAGCTGTCGTGCGCACACGGCAGGTGCACCCCGGTCGCCGCCAGTGATTGCCGAAACTGTTCGATCTCGGCTTCGACGAGCGGCTTGGCCTTCCACTGGTTGTTGTTCTTGGTGAAGAGCTGAACGCAGTCCATCCCGAATTCGGCAGCCGCTTCGACGGCTTTGTAGTAGCCGCCGGCAATCGACATGTGGGCACCCAGAGGAGGCATGTCGCGCACTATAGGAAAATGCCGGGCGGCTCACCACTCCTCGGAGCTGAGGCAGAAGACGGCGGCGGCTACCGCAACGCGGTAGCACACCGAAGCCCAGGGTTTCCCGAGAACGTCGGGAGATCCTGGGCTCGCGACCGGTTGTGGACGTCAACCCTGAAGGGGTTGGACAGAATTGGTTGATCCGTTACACGGTGTCGACACCCTGGAGGTGACAAGCAGGGCCCGTGCGTTCTCTTAAAAGCTCCGTCTGATTCCGTTTTC
>JAGVKR010000147.1 GCA_020050375.1 Planctomycetales bacterium | reverse complement strand
GACACGATCTTTCGCGTCGCATCGATGACCAAGCCGATCACCTCGGTGGCGGCATTGATGCTGGTCGATGAGGGAAAGCTGCGCGTCAGCGACCCGGTGTCGAAGTACATCCCCGAGTTCAAGAATCTGACGGTGCTCGTTCCGAAAGTCGGCGACGACAAGGCTGCGCTTCCCTACACGCTGGTCCCCGTCGAGCGCGAAGTGACGGTGCACCACCTGCTCACGCACACCTCGGGAATCACCTACGGGCTGTTCGGAAAGCCGCACCTGAGCGAACTGTACGCGAAAGCCGGGGTCTCGGACGGCCTGATCGAAACGCCGGGAACAATGGCCGACAACGTCCGCCGGCTGGCGCTCACGCCCCTCTTGAATCAACCGGGCGCGGCGTGGGAGTACGGCCTCAACACCGACGTACTTGGGCGAGTCGTGGAAGTCGCGGCGGGCAAAACGCTCGACGAATTCTTCCGTGAGCGGATTTTTGCCCCGCTCAAGATGGTCGACACTTTTTTCGTCGTGCCGGCCGACAAGCGCGGACGGCTCTCGGCCCTGTATACAGTCGCCGACGATAAGACGATTCGGCGCGTGGGCAACGAGCCGCAACGGGCCGGGCCCGTCGTTTATTCGGCCACGTATTCGACGCAGGACGGCAGCCAGTTTTTCTCGGGCGGGGCGGGGCTCTGCTCGACCATCGGCGACTACAGCCGTTTTGCCCAGATGCTCCTCAATGGTGGTGAGCTGGAAGGGGCGCGGTTGCTCAAGCCAGAAACCGTGGCGCTGATGACGACCAATCAGGTCGGCGATTTGAAGGTCGAAGCGGGCAATCACGGAGACGGCTTCGGGTACGGGCTCGGCGTCGTCACCGATCGCCCTGGCGCGCGTCCTGCCGATGCCTCGGCCGTTGGATCCTACGGTTGGGGGGGGATGTTCTACACCTATTTCTGGGTCGACCCGCAACGGCAACTGATCGGCGTGCTGATGTCGCAGATCTACCCCTCGACGCACCTGAAGCTTCGCGAAGAGTTTCAGCAGCGGACGTATCAGGCGGTCGTGCCGTGACCGTTAAATGCGGAGTGGGGAATTTGGAATGCGGAGTTGCGCGCGCGACCCCCTGAGCACGCGACCTCAATTCGGCCTTCCCTACTCCTCGATCGTCATCCGCAACTGATCCCGCAGAGAATTCCGATAATCAGGGCGGAGACGGCCAGAAGCAGCGCGGCGGAGCACGGCGTTCTGGCCAGATTTGTTGACGCAACAGCCGTTTCACCAATGTTCTGTGTCTGGGTGTCGTCGGCGGACATGGTGCACGCTCCATTCGTTAAGCCCGCTTCGGTTGAACGTCACCACCGATACCGACGCGGCGCGCTTTTGTGACAGCAAAATCGCAACGATTTCAAAAATGGACCGAATCGGTCTGCTGCCCGCGGCCAACAGTTCCTTCGGGGAATGAATGGCTTCGCGCCAGGCAACCAGGAGAGGACGACCGCTGGCAAGGCCGAACACCCCACGCGACTCTACTTCAGGCGAAACACCTTGCGCGCGTACTGAATCGCCTCGCACAAGGCGTCGACTTCCGCCAGCGTGTTGTAGAACGCGAAGCTGGCGCGGGTTGTGGCGGTGACCTGGAGCCATTCGTGCAGGGGCATCGTGCAGTGGTGCCCGGCCCGCACCGCCACTCCCCGGCGGTCGAGCAATTCGGCCATGTCGTGGGGATGGACCCCCTCGACCGTGAAGCTCACGATCGATCCGCGCTCGGAGACTCCCGGTCCAACGATCTTCAACCCGGGAATCTCGTTCAGTTGCCGGAAGGCGCGTTCGGTGAGCTGGCGCTCGTGGGCGGCGATGGCGTCGAAGCCGATTCCCTGCACATAGTCGATCGCCGCCCCGAGCCCGATCGCCTGAGCGACGGGGAGCGTGCCCGCTTCGAACTTCGACGGGAGGTCGGCAAAGTCGGACGACTCCTTCCGCACCCGGCGAATCATATTGCCGCCACAGAGGAACGGGTCCATCTGCTCCAGCAATCGCCGGCGGCCATAAAGCACGCCAATGCCAGTCGGCCCGTATAACTTATGCCCGGAAAACGCCAGGAAGTCGATCTGCGGGCAGTTGACGTCGACATAACCGTGCGGCACGCTCTGTGCGCCGTCAACGAGCACGAGCGACCCGCGCGCATGGGCTTTGGCAGCGATCTCGCCAATCGGGTTGATCGTCCCCAGCACATTCGACAGCCCGGTGACGGCGACGAGCTTCGTGCGATCGGTCAGCACGTCGTCGAGCGCCGACAGGTCGAGTCGGCCGTCAGCCGTGAGCGGAATGAACCGCAAAACCGCCCCCCGCTCGTGCGCGATCTGCTGCCAGGGGACGAGGTTGGCGTGATGCTCCATCTCGTTGAGAAGCAATTCGTCGCCCGGCTGGAGAAACTTGCGCCCCCAAGCATCGGCGACGAGGTTGATCGACATCGTCGTGCCGGAGGTGAAGATGATCTCCTCGACCTCGTCAGCCCCGATCAGCGTGCGGACTTTTTCGCGCGCCTCTTCGAGCTCGGTCGTGACGCGGTCTCCCAATGCGTGGATCCCGCGGTGGACATTGGCGTTGTAGTTCTCGTAGCACTCGACCAGCTTCTCGATCACCTGCCGCGGCTTCTGTGCCGTGGCCCCGTTGTCGAGATAGACGAGGGGCAAGCCATTGGGAAGCGGCTTGTCGAGAATGGGAAAGTCGCGTCGAATGGCGGTGACGTCAAACACGGATTCTAAAGCAACGTGAGACATAGTCGTCAATTTCTCCCCCCATAGGAAGGGGGGACATTAGATAAGAGTGGCGAGAAAGTGGAGAGTAGAGAATACAGCTTGCGGCATCGTCATCAAGGCCGCATTTTTCATCTCCTTTCTCCTTTCCACGATCTACTCTCTATTTGGGGGGGGGGGCGTGACAGGGAATTGAACTTCCAACATCGAACTTCCAACGTCCAACATCCAACATCGAACAAAACTCGGTGGACGTTGGGAGTTGGACGTTGAATGTTGGACGTTCTTTCGTCCCAATGGGAACGATCGCCTCCGCACGTCACGCTCCGTCCGATCCATCGCCTTGTCCCTTCCTCTCGTCCAGCGTATAAATCATCGTCTTGAGGATCTTGAAGGACAGGAGCCCGCATTTCTGCCTCGACGCGGTCAGCCGAATTTTCAGCTTATCAAGCATGTCTTTGGCCTGAAACGCGCGGAGCTCTTCGAGCGTTTTTCCTTCAATCTCTTTCATGAGAATCGACGCGGCGGCCTGGCTGATGGCACAGCCGTGACCGTCGAACCACGCTTCCCTCACGCGATCGTTCTCGATCAGCAACTCAAGTCGCACCTGATCGCCACAAAGCGGGTTTTCGTCTTCATGCACAATCGTCGGCATGTCGAGATGCCCGCGGTGATAGGGAGACTCGTAGTGGTCGAGAATGTGGTCGTCGTACAGATCGTCAGACATATCGCGCCAGGTTCCACAGCACACGTAAGCCCGCCGGCAGCAACTGGCGGGTTCGCATCACATTGCGTCAATGGCCATTCTAGGGCGCGTCACAGGGGAAACCAAGAGCCGGTCGGCGAGCGTTGCTGTGTCAGGCGCACACTTTTCCAGAGACGGCTGGCGGGTGCCGGGGTCAAAGCGGCAAATCGATCGGCCGCGTCAAATGCAGTCCGTTGAATCGATCCGAATCGGCGGTCGGCCGGCACAATCCACGAGCGTGGCCCCGAGGCCGTGGCTGGCGACGGGGCCACGCTCGCGATTTGGTTCCGGCCGTGCTTTCGTTTCCACGAAGGGGTGACACGCCGCAACCCATGATCTCCGGCGCCGCTTTGACCCCGGCACCCAGCATTGCTTCAACAAACCTGGGCAAGCCATGCCCCCTGCCGAGTCGCAGGCCACGCGTATCGATAGTTCCTACGAACGAGAAGAAGAGCTTCCAACATTCAACGCTCGACGTCCAACGTCCAGGTATCCCGTTCATTGTTGAATGTTGGACGTTGAATGTTGGACGTTCAATGTTGAATGTTGAATGTTGAAGTCCCTGCCGCGCGACCCCCCCCAACCCCCCCTTCCTAAGGGGGGGAGAGTGTGCGTACACGCCTCAGCCGATCTTCGGCAGCTCGAAGCCTTTGCGGTAGTTGCGGCCCAGCAAAGCGGTCGCGGCGGGATTGTCGAGGATCGCTTCCTTCTGGCCGTCGAACTTCAGCACCGACTGTGTGCGCCAGGCGATGTTTGCGAGGTGACACAGCATCGTGCTCTTGTGGTTGATTTCGATGTCGGCGTTGGGCTTCTCGCGGCTGGCGAGACAGTCGAGAAAGTTGCGCATGTGCGCGCGGACCAGCTCGGAGCCGTCGTGGCTGTCGACGACCTTTTCCTTGGCGCCGGTGCCGGTCACGATCTTCCACCCTCTACCGTTGCTGATCAGGTTCGCCTCGGACCCGTAGAACTCGACTCCTCCCCCTTCGCCGTCGATCCCGCGCGACGACCAGGTGCGATGCTCCCACTGGATGGCGAAGTCGCGAAAATCGAATGTGGCCAGTTGCGTGTCGGGGGTCTCCTGGTCGTCGTCGTAGAAGTACTTTCCGCCGCCGCAGACGACCGATTCGGGAGTCTCGGCGCCGAGCGCCCAGCGGGCAACGTCGAGGTAGTGGATGCCGTTGTTGCCGCATTCACCGGTGCCGAAGTCCCACCGCCAGTGCCAGTGGTAATGGACGAGGTTCGACTTGTAGCCATCGCTCGGGCCCGGCCCGGCCCACAAGTTGAAATCGAGATTGGACGGCGGGGAGACGACTTCCTGACGGCCGATAGACGGTCGCGGGCCGGCGATCCAGCAACGGGCAAAGTTCACTTTGCCGAGCCGGCCGCTTTGGACTTCGTTGACCAGGGCCTGCATATCGGCCCCACTGCGGCGCTGCGAACCGACCTGAACGATGCGGTTGTGATGCCGGGCCGCTTCGACCATTCGCCGGCCTTCAATCGGGTTGTGGCAGCACGGCTTTTCGACATAGACATCTTTACCCGCCTGGCAGGCGAGGATCGTCGCCAGAGCGTGCCAGTGGTCGGGGGCCGCGCAGACGAGCGCGGTGACGGACGGGTCTTCCAGGGCCTTGCGAAAATCGCGTTCGACTTTGGGGGTGGGCTGCCCTTTGTCCTCTACGATCTTCAGGGTCGAGGGAATCGTATCGTCGTCCGGATCGCAGATGTAAGCGATTTCGACTTCGGGAAAGCTGAGGAAATCGGGGAGCAACTGCTTCCCGCGGCTGTTGACGCCCATCAAGGCCAGCTTCACCGGCGGTCGATCGCGTGCCGGCTCGTCGGCTCCTGAGGCGTGAAGGCCGGCCGCCAGAGTCGCCGCGGCGGCTGTGGTGGCGCCGAGGAATTCGCGTCGATTGAGCGCGGTCATGGAAGGCAGGCTCCGGTTTGTCGGCGATGGATGGGAATGGGTTGGCGTTTTACTTCTTCGTGTCGTCCGGTTGTGCACCCTCGAGCGGTTCCGGCGTCACGCCGAATGCCGCGAGGACGCGGGTTTTTTCATCGTCGAGCTCGAGCGGCACAAACGACTTGAGCGAAACCACCTTTCGAGCAAGAGGGGCCTTGGCCCCTTTTCCTTTCCCGGCGGCGGTCGTGTCGAGCTTCTTCTTTTTATCGGCAACGCGGTTTGACCATTTGTCGAGCTCGGCGTTCTTCTTCACGAGCTGGCCGGTCGCCTTTTCATATTTCTGAATGATCGTCGCGCGCTGCTGATGCGCGACGCGCCCTTCTTGTGCCGTTTGCGCCATTTTTCCGACGGTCGCGTTGTACTCGGCCTGGCAATTGATGAGTTGGTTCTGCCGCTGCATGTACCGCTGTTGTGTCTGAGTCACGACCGTCCCGGTGGCGCCTGTCGAGGTGATGGTGTTCATCTGCAGGTCGAGCGCGGTGAGGTCACGTCCGATCTGAACGTACTGCTGCCTGAGCGATTCGCTGCGAACCTCCATTGAGCGGTAATCTTTTTCCAGACGCGCCAGCTCTTTGTCGGCCTTGCCGAGGTTGTCGTCGAGCCACTCTTTCCATTCGTCGGCACTTTTGGCGGTGTTCGCCTTTTCCTTGTCGAGGTCCTGCAGGTCGCTGTCGAGCTTGCCCGCCTGATCCTGCTTGCGCCGGGCGCGGGTTTTCTCGGCGGCTGCTTGCGAATCGTCCGCCTGTTTCGACAACTCGGCGTCCCGCTCTTCGATGAGGTCCCGGCCGAGCTCGAAAGTGGAAAAGAGCTCGTCCCCGAGCAATTCATGCAATTGAGTTTCGTGCTTATCGATCATCTCGTGCAGCTTTTTGACAGTGACCGACTTGTCGAGGCCTTCGACGATCTGGCCCATCCAGCGGACCGCATCGCGCTGCCGATCGGTGAGCTCGGTCTGATCTCCCGCCTTGCGAACCAACGCGGCGAACTCGTCGAGTCGGCCCAGCCCTTTGTCGTATTGCTTCTCCACCAGATGCGTCCAGATCAGCGCCTGCCAGGCAGGCCAGTAGGGGGCGCCGGCACGGCCAATCGCGGCCTCAAATTGCGTCAGCGCCTGCTTGTTCTGGCCGTGCTTGAGAAGCACGAGCCCATAGGCATAATCGAGCCGCGGATCGTCGCCGGCCAGCGCCCGGGCCGACGCCAGTTTTTTCTGCGCCGCCTGCAATCGTTTGGGGCCGGTCTGATACCCTTCGTCGAGCAGCCCCTGCACATTCTCGACCAGGGCCGGAGAGGCCGCGGGGAAGG
>JAGVKR010000336.1 GCA_020050375.1 Planctomycetales bacterium | reverse complement strand
TACGGTCTGTTGTCGTCCGCCCCCCAGATGCACCGTGATGCGATACCGCTGTCCGTCGCGCGCCCACTGAATGCGGCTGTCGTCGCTGAAGGCTTCGATGAGCAGTGTGTCGATGTCGCGCGACTGGCCGAGAATGGCCTGCAGGAGCTGCGCGGCCCGGATGCCGTCCGCCGGTCGATTGGCGGGATTCTTGTCAAGCATCAGATTGAGGCACTCGGCCATTTCAAGCGAGACCTCGGGGACGATCCGCCGGATGTTCGGCAGCGATTCGTGCAGCACGCCGCTCATGAGCGCGCCCAGCGTATTTCCCGGATAGGGGAGACGCCCCGTCAGCATCAGATAGTACGTCACGCCGAGCGCATAGACATCGGTCGCCGGAGCGGCTTCGACCCCTTGAAACAGCTCCGGGGCCATGAAGTGCGGCGTGCCGCACAGACCGTCGGGAATGCGAATCTCGCCGTGCCCCTGCACGCGCTTCGCCATGCCGAAGTCGGCCAGCTTGGGGACCTCCTGCAGCGTGAGCAGCACGTTGTCGGGCTTCAAGTCGCGATGGATGATGCTCACCCGATGAGCTTCGGCGAGCCCGTCAGCGACACGGGCCGCCAGGGCCGTCGCCCGCAGCGGCGCGACGCGCTGTTCGTCAGTGATCAACTGCCGGAGCGAACGCCCCGGCACAAACTCCATTTCGAGAAAATACAGCCCCCGTTCCTCACCGACGGCGTGAACGGTGATGACGTTCGGATGGACCAGCGCCGCGGCCGCCCGGCCCTCGTTGATGAACCGGTCGACGTAGTCGCGGTCCCCGGCCGCCAGCTCGGGCTGCAGGACTTTCAGCGCGCAGGGTCGATGCAGGTCGCGGTGGTGCGCCAGATAGACCAGCCCCATCCCGCCACGCCCCAACAAGGCGTCGATGCGGTACACGTCGAGATCCGTTCCCACCAGGGGATCGCGATCGGGGACCGGCAGATCGCCGGAACCGTCCAGCCGCACTTCCGGATGCAAATCCTGCAAATCGGCGAGGTTCATCGTCTCGGCGAGCGGAACGGGGCGCGGCTGGCGCGTTTCGTACCCGCAATGCGGGCATTCGGTGACCAAATCGACCGGGAGCACCGGTTTGCCGCAACGGGGGCAATCGCGGTGCATTGCAGGTCTCGACAGGGCAGGTTGATCGGGCGACATCGTTCGCACGCCAGGTTCGAGCACGGAATTGCACAACCGGAAATTGACCATGCCACCCCGCCGGTATAGATTTAGTTTATCGAGCGGCGGAGAGATAGACAGCTCGATTCCCGTCTCCGGGCCAAATTCGTCACTTCCTCCATTCGCATGCCGAGCGATTCACCTTATGCCGCCGGGACTCCCTGGTTCTGATCAACCCGTTTCGCCCCCCGACGTGCCAATGCCGGAAGCTCTCCCCTCCGAGGCGTTCCTTCCCGAACCGGCCGTCGTTGCCGCCCCCCGTCGAATGCGGCGTCCCGAAGGGCCGGGGTTCTGGGAATCGATCGCCTGGCTGGTGGGGGTGCATATCGTGCAGGCCGGAGCGGCCATGGTCGCCGTCGTCGGCCTGGCGATGGTCTACGTCGTCACCCATCCCTTTGCGCCACCACCGGATTCTGCCCCGGGAACGCGGTTCGATTTCGGGGCCTATTTCCGCGCGATGGGGCCCTGGTTCGAAGGGGAAATGACGACGATCTTCGGAATCGCCGGACTGGCCACCGTCCTCTATGGAACGGCGGCCGTCAGCCTGCGATTGCACCGGCAGGGAGGATTGGGAGCGCTGGGGCTCAAGCTGCCGTCGGCGGGCCACATGGGCCTGATCGTTCTGGCGATGCTGCCCCTGTCGCTGCTATGCACCGAGCTGCAAAAGTTGATGCTGGCAGCGCTGCCTCACGGCGACAACGACTTGCTGCAGATCGTTTTTTCGCGCTTGGCCAAAGCGTCGTTTCCGCAGTTTCTGTGGGCCATCGCGATCGCTCCGGCCCTCGGCGAAGAATTGATCTGCCGCGGATTGATCGGAAGGGGGCTGATCGCGCGCTGGGGCGTCGTGCCGGGCGTGCTCGTCACGTCGGTGCTGTTCGGGATCATGCACATCAACCCGGCCCAGGCAGTGGCAGTGATTCCGCTGGGGATCGCGATGCACTTCGTCTACCTGACGACCCGCAGTTTCTGGGCTCCGGTGCTATTGCATCTGCTCAACAACGCGTTCGCGGCATTTGTCCTGAAATATGGCGAAGACTGGCAGATCAACAAACTGCTCGATGAAGGGCAAGCCGCCCCCTGGCATCTGATGGTCGTCGCGGCGGCCATGGTCACCGCGCTGGGCCTGTTGCTCTGGCAGACGCGGGTCCAGTATGCCCGTGCAGACGGGACGGTCGTGCCGCCTTCGGGGTCCGGCGGCGTGCCGGTCAGCCAGAGCCCGCAACTTTTGCTGCTCGCCTGCGGCGCATTCAATTCACTGGCGTTTGCCGCCGTGCTTTGGCAACTGGCGACGGGACTATGAGGCTCGGAACGCCTGTTCAGCCACGCCGCGAGACGATAGAATGGGGTGGTTGACAGAGCGGCAGACATTGCAGAGCTTTCTGCCGCCGCGACTTATCTGTTACTCTGGTTGAATCGAAGGAAATGCGCGCCGCGACTGCAGCGCAGGCGCAAAGTCAACCAGACCAATTTGGAAATGCCGATGCTCACTCCTCGCGCCATGGTCGAATTTGTCTCGGCTGAGCCATTTCAGCCTTTCCGGTTGCATATGGCGAGCGGACGGGTTTTCGATATCGTCCACCCCGAGTTCATCAAGGTCGGTCGATCATCGGTCACAGTCTATATGCCTCCGGACGGCGCGCCGGGTGCTGCCGATCGTTGGCAGGAGGTGTCGTTGATGCTTTTGGAATCTGTCGAGCCATTACCGGCGAAGACTACGAACGGAAAGATTTGACGATGCAGTCCTTGCCCATCCTTGGACCGCAATCCAACGCCACCGCGGTCTCGACCGAGCCTCTGGCGGCCAAGGGGACCTACGCCTTCGTGAGCTTAGGTTGCCCCAAAAATCTGATCGACAGCGAGAAGATGCTGGGGCACCTGGCGATCGACGGGTACACGCTGGTTTCCGAGCCGGCCGGAGCCGACTTTGTCATCGTCAACACGTGCGGCTTCATCGAGAGCTCGCGGCAGGAGTCGAAGGCTGTCATTCGCGAGATGCTCGAGCTCAAACAGCAGGGCAAGACGCGCGGCGTCCTGGTGGCGGGCTGCCTTCCCGAGCGACTGGGGGGCAAGCTGCTCGAAGAGCTTCCGGACATCGACGGCATCGTGGGAGTTTTCGCGCGCGACGAGATCACAAAAATGGCCGACCGCATGATCGGCGGGGCCAACGAGCAGCGGATGGTCTTCCAGCCGGCCCCGATTCGCGCGCTCGACGATCGCGCGCGTCTGCGAATCACCCCTCGGCACTTCGCCTATCTCAAGGTCTCGGAAGGGTGCGACCGCACCTGCACGTTCTGTGCGATCCCGAAGATGCGCGGCAAGCACGCCACCAAGCCGATGGAGCTGGTGCTCGCCGAGGCGCGCGAGCTGGCCGGCGACGGCGTCCGCGAGCTGAACATCGTCGCTCAGGACACCACCTATTACGGGATGGATCTCTATGGCGAAACGCGGCTGGCGGCGTTGCTCAGGGAGCTCGAGCAGGTCGACGGCATCGACTGGATCCGGCTGCTCTATCTGTATCCAATCCACTTCACCGACGAATTGATCGATGTGATTGCCGGCTCGCAGAAGATCATCCCCTATCTCGACATGCCGCTCCAACACGTGAGCGACCAGGTGCTCAAGCGGATGCAGCGCCGGGTCAATCGCGCTCAGACCGAAGAGCTGGTCGGGAAGCTGCGGGAACGGATTTCGAGCCTGGTCATGCTAACGACGTTCATCACGGGCTTCCCCGGCGAGACCGATGCTCAGTTCGAGGAGTTGCGCGCGTTTGTGGCCGACATGCGTTTCGAGCGGATGGGAGTTTTCACGTATTCGCTCGAACCGGGGACGCCGGCCGTCAAGCTCGACGGGCACCTGGGAAGAGGTCAAAGAGGCCCGCCGCGACGAGCTGATGGCGCTGCAACAGAAGATTGCGTTCGAGTTCGGCGATTCGCTGGTGGGGTACGAGCTCGATGTTCTGATCGACGCCCAAGTCGACGACGAAACCTGGGTCGGACGCAGCTATGCCGACGCCCCCGAAATCGACGGCAACGTCTACGTGACGGGGGAGAGCCTGCCCATCGGGGCGTTTTTGCCGGTCCAGATCGAGGCGCGACAGGATTATGACCTCGCCGGCTCGGCGCTGGCGGTTGAAGCCGATTGAAGCGGCCTCGGCCAGGGATCACTTCGAATGGCACTCACCGAACATCGCGACCCCACGGGAACGAAAGCCCTGCGCGAAGGCGCCGCCGGCGTTCGCCGAGGCTCGCCATTCAACGTCCCTAATCTGATCACATTCAGCCGGCTGTTGTTGGCAGTCGTGCTCTTCTGGCTGATCGACCGCGGCGAGCGCTGGCTGGTTGCCTGCGCGGTTTTCATGATTGCGGCGGCGACGGACGCCATCGACGGCTACATCGCGCGGCGTTACGGCCTGGTGACAGTTGTCGGACGGATCCTCGATCCATTTGTCGACAAGGTGATCATCGGCGGAGCGTTCGTGTTTTTGGTTCCCCAGCCCGATTCGGGCATCAATGCGTGGATGGCGATCATCGTCATCGGCCGTGAGATGTTCATCACCAGCCTCCGCAGCTTTCTCGAAAGCGCGGGGCAGGATTTTTCCGCCACGTGGAGCGGCAAACTCAAAATGGTGTTGCAGTGCGCGGCGGTGGCGGCGAGCCTGCTTTATCTTGAATACGGTCGGCAGTCGACGGCGCAAGAGTCGCTCGCGACTGGTCGCGACCTGCTTTTGTGGAGCGCCGTCGCCGTCACGATCTACAGCGGGGTCGCGTACGTGGTGCGGGCCGTGCAGATCTTCCGCAACTCCTGAGCATCGACATCCCGCGATGAGGCGCTTCGCAAAACCAGAGCCCATTCGATGGAACGAATTCGCCTGATCCTGGTCCTTTTTGCTGCATTGGTTGTGGCGTCGTTCTCGACGCTGTTGCGTGCCGATTCTCCCGCCGGCGCCGCACTCCTCTCGCGCCGCGCGCCGCATCTTCTGGCGGTCTTCATCGGCGGGATGGATTCCGATCCGACGCCCGAGCAGATCGCCGGTAGCGCACCGCGGCAGCAGGGGAACAGCGGCCTGTTCCAGCTCATGGGGGACGTGCAGCAGGAGCGAGTCGTCGCTGAGTACTTCAACTGGAACGGGACTCGGGCCGGAACGCTGAATTCGCCGCAGCCTCCCCGATCGCCGACAATCGCTGAATTCATCCGCGAGCATCTGCAAAGGCACGCACAGGACCGGGTCGCACTCGTCGGCAACAGTTGGGGAGGCCATACGGCGCTCGAGGTCGCGCAGGATCTGTTCCGGCACGAAACTCCGAATGCCGTCGCGCTCGTCGTCTTTCTCGACGCCTCGTCCGCCGGCCGGGCGCAGGCACCGCCGAAAGAATTGCCGATGAACCTCAACCGCGTCGTCCACTTTCACACGCGCAACGTGTTCGTGTGGCGCACCCTGCCGCGCGACAGGCGGCTGGAAACGATTGATCTGGGAAATCCGACGACCGGCTACATGCGCGAAGGCCGCCCGGCGTACAACGCCCCCTTCGATTTTCAGGCGCATGTGGCAGCCGAATGGGACGAGCGGATCCACGCCGACATCCGCCGCCGGCTGCTCGATTTGGTGCCGCCGGAGGAATGATCAAAACGGCAGCGGCCGCCCCAGTCCTTCCTGGGCAGCCAGCTCGAGCAGTTTTGCCCCCAGCGCGACGTCTTCGATCGCCAGCCCGACCGACTTGAAGAGCGTGATGCTCTCGGGAGTCTTGCGGCCCGTCTCCCGATCGCTGACGACGTCGGCCAGTTCGTGCATGTGCGACCATTCGACGGCCCCTTCTTCAATCGCCTGCACGAAGTCTCCTGCCTCGATTTTACACTGTTCGATGCTGTCACAGACGATCGTGTCGGCCCGGTGGACCGTCGCCACGTCGATCTCTGCCTTGTTGAGGTAGTTCGAACCGACGACGTTGAGATGCGTCCCGTCGTCCAGAACCTTCCCTTCGAACAGCGGCGTGCGGGCCGAGGTGGCGCAGATCACGATGTCTTTCTCAGCCGCCACCCCGTCCGGCAGACGGGAAGGCACAACGCGCGTGTTACACCACTCCGACATCAAGCTGCAGAACTCGCGGCAGCGCTCTTCATCGCGGCTGTAAACTTCGACCAGCTCGATTTTTCGTACAGAGCAGACCGCCTTGAGTTGCGTGCGAGCCTGCATTCCGGCGCCGAACAGCCCGACGACCTTGGCGTCGGGGCGGGCCATGTATTCGGTCGCCACGCCGCTGGCGGCGCCGGTTCGCAATTGCCCCAGCGCATTGGCTTCGATCAGCGCCGTCAGTTCGCCCGTCACGGCCGAATAGAGCCCGACGTGAAACCGTGCGCTCGTTTTCGTCGTCGTATAGGCTTTCCAGCCCACGAGGCCCAGGTACTCGGCGGCGGCCGACATCGTATGCAGGCCGATCCCCGTCGCTCGGGCGCGCGCGCGGGGCACGTTCATCGCGGTCCCTTGTGCGAGCTGCCGGAACGCCTCTTCGATCGTTTCGATCGCAATTTCCATGTCCAGCAGCTCGGAGACATCGTCTTCAGTGAAGTACAGCGCAGGCATCAACCTTACCTTTCGAAACAAAACTCGAAACGAAAGCAATCGAGTGGCACGCCCTGACCAACGGGAAAGGCGTGAGTGTTTAAGCCACGCTCTTCGCTTAGGCTCAGGGCGTGCCACCTTCCGAACATTGTGCAATCAGCGACTGACAAGCTCCGCGATGATGCGGAAGTCGTCTTTGAGCGAACGGTACAGTTTGCGATAGAGGGGATACGCGGCCTCGTAGGTCCGCCGCGACTTCGAATGCGGTGACGCGCTCTCCTCGACCTTGATCGTCGCCTGACACGCCTCGACGACGTTTTTGTAGGCTCCCGTCCCGGCGGCCGCCAGCAGGGCCACGCCATAGGCCGGCCCTTCGGCCGAGTTGGTCGTCACGACGCGCGAGCCGTAGATATCGGCCTGAACTTGCCGCCAGAACCGGCTCCGCGCCCCGCCCCCCG
>JAGVKR010000407.1 GCA_020050375.1 Planctomycetales bacterium | reverse complement strand
TCTTCCCCGGCGCGCCGCAGCCGCTGACCGACGACGTCAAGAAAGAAATCTACCGCGGCTTCCTCCGTGGGATCGCCGCCGAGCGGCTCTCGAAGCGGTATTGCCGCACCAAGGCCAGCGTCTATCGGATCATTGCCGAGATGCGGGCCAAGCGGCTGATCGACCAGCCGATCGAGTTCATTTGCCACGCGTCGTTCGAAACCCCCAACATCGGCGTCGAGATTCTGGGCGAAGCTCCGAAAGTGCCCGAGAAGAACGGGGCCTTCCGCGCGCCGCCGGGTTTGCCGCCTTATCTGGCGCAGTTGTATTCGATCCCGCTCCTCACCAGGGAGCAGGAAGCGCACCACTTCCGCAAGATGAACTACCTGAAGTTCTGCGCCGCGCGGCTCCGCAATCAGCTCGACGTGACCCGCGCCAAGTCGCGGGTGATGGACCAGATCGAGCGCTATCTCGACGAAGCGGTCGATGTGAAGAATCTGTTGATCCGCAGCAATCTGCGACTGGTGGTGTCGATCGCCAAGAAGCACGTGAAGCCCAACGCCAACTTCTTCGAGATGGTCAGCGACGGCAACATCTCGCTGATTCGCGCCATCGAAAAGTTCGACTACAGCCGCGGGTTCAAGTTCTCGACGTACGCCACATGGGCGATCATGAAGAACTACGCCCGCTCGATACCGGCCGAGCACACGCATCTCGACCGTTATCGGACGGGGAGCGAAGAGCTGTTTCAGAGCTCGCCCGATCAGCGTTCGGATCAGTTCGAGCAGGAGCTCGTCAACCATCGTCAGCACGACGCGATCATGCGGATTTTGAACCGGCTCGACGACCGCGAGCGGAACATCATCATGTTCCGGTTCGGGCTGAATCACGAGAGCGAGCCGCAAACCCTCGAACAACTCGGAGGCCGGTTCGGCGTGACGAAAGAACGGATCCGACAACTCGAATCGCGAGCGCTCGGTAAATTGCGCAAGATTGCTCTCGAGGAAAAGCTCGACATCCCCGGGATCTAGTTTGTTCAGCCGCGAGGCGCAGCCGAGTGCGACTCGACTGACGCCGCGCCCCATGAGTGCTCCGATGCCCGGGGTCACACCAGAGAATCGACACCATTGACGACGACCCCGGACAACCGGGCAGGCCCACACGCCTGCCCGGTTTTTTTTGCGCACGGGAAACCCGAAATTCAAATGACGAAGGAAAGGCAGAAACCAAAAGCTCAAACTGGCCTATTTTGAGTTTTGTCTTTTTTCATTTCTTTAGACATTTGTCTTTCGGATTTCCCCCGCCCGCGAGGGAACGTCCGTAACCACGGCTGTTTTTCATCGCACAGGCGGTTATCCTCTGTGGCATGTCACGCAAGAATCACATTCGCTCTTCCTGGCGGCGCAAGATGAAGCGCCGCACCCAGCCGGGGGCGCCTCCCGGCACGCTGACGGTCGATCCCGCCGCCCCGCGGCCGGTGATTCGGCTTATGGCGTATGGGCCCGATCGCTTCATCGAGCGTGACATCGCTCACGTCGACGAGCTCCGCGAGTTCGTCGGGCACTGGCCCGTCTGCTGGGTCAACGTCGATGGACTGGGGGACGCGCTGACGCTGGAACGGCTGGCGGATCTCTTTCAGCTCCATCCCCTGGCGATGGAGGATGTCGTCAACACGCACCAGCGGGCCAAGGTCGACCAGTTCGGCGAGCTCACCTTCATCGTCACGCACATGGTCGAGTTGACCGACCATTTCGAGTCGGAGCAGGTGAGCCTGTTCCTCGGGCCGAATTTCGTGATCACGTTCCAGGAACGTCCCGGCTGGGATTGCCTGGAGCCGGTCCGCGATCGGATCCGCAAACAGGTGCTGCGCGTCCGCGAGGCAGGGCCGGGCTACCTGACATATGCCATCCTCGATGCGGTCATCGACCATTATTTTCCCGTCCTCGAAGCGTACGGCGAGCGACTCGAATCGCTCGAGGACAAAATTGTGGGGCAGCCCGGCCGGGGTGTTGTCGGAGAGGTTCATGCCGTCAAGCGTGAGCTGCTCTATCTGCGGCGGGCGATCTGGCCGCAGCGCGAGGCGCTGAATACCCTCGTCCGCGACGACATCCCGCACATCAGCGCCGAGACCCGGCTCTACCTGCGCGACGTGTACGATCACGCCGTGCGGATCATCGACCTCGTCGAGACGTACCGCGAGGTCTGCTCCGACCTGATGGACCTGTACTTATCGAGCATCAGCAACCGCATGAACGAGATCATGAAGGTCCTGACGGTGATCTCGACGATCTTCATCCCGCTGACGTTCATCGTCGGCGTCTATGGGATGAACTTCAACACGGCCGCCTCGCCCTGGAACATGCCCGAGCTGAACTGGCACTTCGGCTACCCGCTCTGCCTCGCGCTGATGGCCGTGATCACGGTTGGGCAGTTCGTTTTCTTCTGGAGGAAGGGGTGGATCGGGGGGACGCGCGAGTCGTCCAACAATTTGTAGTGTGGACTTCAGTCCACACGAGAATCGCACCGTGGTGTCGATATGAATTGGAATCTAACATCCCCCCCAGGCTTTCAGCGACTGCGCGACGATTTGCCCCTCAAGGTTTACAATCAATCGTTGCCACACTGGAGGCAGGATGGAGCGACGTGCTTTGTCACCTTCCGACTGCACGATTCACTTCCACAATCAAAACTGCGCGAGCTGAGATTATTCCGATCGGAATGGGAACTGCAGCATCCCCCTCCTCGTTCAAACAGCCGCGCTGATGAATTGGCACGAGAAGTTATGCAGCGCGTCGAACGCTGGCTCGACCAGGGAATGGGAAGCTGTTTGCTCGGACGCCCGGAACTGGCTGAATTCGTCGTCGACGCACTTCACAAAGAAGATGGAACGGAATGCGAATTGGATTGCTATGTGATCATGCCCAATCACGTGCATGCGATCGTTCGGCCGCTCAATCCGAAAACGGTTCCATTGGAGAAGATTCTCCAGCGTTGCAAAGGCGTCTCGGCACGGGCCATCAATTCACATCGAGGTCAAATGGGCTCTGTGTGGCAACGTGAGAGTTTTGACCGCATCGTTCGAGACGAGGAGCACCTGTATCGCATCATTCAGTACATTGGACGCAATCCTCTGAATGCGGGAATCTCGCCAGCGAACACCCACTTGTGGATTCGACCGGAATGGGTGGCCAGGCATTGGGACTTCGAACCAATCGCTGAACGGCCGTCATCGGGTAGCGGTGGCAGTCGGAGCGGAACAGATCCTTTCTGCGAGCCGCGATCAATTCGTGTGGACTGAAGTCCACACTACGTTACCCTCACCGGAGTCCTTCGAGATACGCCAGCAGGTCGCGGAACTCCTGAAGGCTCATCCGTTCGGGAAGCTTCTCGGGCATCACCGATGTCTTCTGCGGCACGCGGTTGGCGATGTCGAGCGTCTTCAGCTCGGTGAGTTTTCCTTCGGCGTCGCCTACAGTCGTCTTCCCCTCGTTCTCGAAGACGAGCATGCCGGTGTGGACCTTGCCGGCGGTCGTCTCGAAAGACCAGGTGACGAACTGCGGGGCGATCTCTTTGCTCGGCTCGAGAATCGAGTCGAGCAGTTTTTCTCGCGAGAGGGCCCGGCCGACTGTTGAGAGGTCGGGACCGATCTTTCCGCCTCGACCGTTGACGGTATGACACTTGAAGCACCCGGCCCCGTTGGCGTGATAGAACGCCCGCCGCCCGGCCCCGGCGTCGTCCCCGTCGCGCATCGGTTCCGCGAGCTTAGCCCGCAACCCCTCGACAGCGAGCCGGGGGGTTGATCCCCCCGGTTCCCCCAAGGCAAAGCGCACTTCATCCTTCATCCAGGCCGGTGAGACTCCCTTCCCTTTCGCCGGCTTCTCGATCGCCGCTTTGACCTCGGGATCCCCCGCCACAAACGCGCGGAGCGAGCGCAGCGCCTCGCGCTTCAGGACCGGTGAATCGCCGCTCAGAAGCTCGACCAGCATTGTCCGCGTGTGCGCGGCGAGCTTTCCCTGCTTGCCGGGGCGCACGAGACCGGCGATCGCCTCGGCACGAACGTCGATCGAGACGGCGTCATCCGAAACGAGCCGCGCATAAGGGCTGAGCGACCGTTTGATCGTGCATGAAAGCAGCGTCCGCAAGGCTTCGAGCTTGAGCGCGTCGTTCTCCGACGCGAGCAGCTTGCTGAGCAAAGGGTCTCCCAGCGCCGGATCGTTGGGATCGACCATCCGCAGCGCCAGCGCCCGCACGCTCGCCGGCCGCTTTTCGTCTTCAACCAGCGGTAGCACATACTTCCCGGGCGGCGTCTTGTCGAACTCGGCGGGTGGAATTCCGTCGAGCATTTCGAGGGCCGCCAGCGTGGCGAGGAACAGGTCGGCCGTGATTTGCGGGTCGTTGAGGATGGCCTCGACCTGTGGGCGGAATTCCTTGAGCTTTTCCTCGGCAACCCACTGCACGCAAATTCGTTGGACGTTCGCAGACGAATTGGCCAGGCCGCGTTTGACAACGGGGCGATTCTGCGGATCACGAATTCTCACGGCCAGCAACAACCCTGTGCGCGCTTTCGCTGAACTGATCTCCTGGCTGTCGATCGCGTTGAGCAATTGGTCGGTGGAAGTTCGCAATCCGAGTGAAGTGACAATCGCCGAGAAAACGAAGGGGTCGCATTCGTCGAGGGCAGAATTCAAGAGTGTCAAGAACTGGGAACGAGATCCCTCACCGTCGAGACTCTCCCAGATCCATCCGGGGTCCAGGAGGGATGCCATCACCCGAATTGATTCCTCCCCAACTTGCGCCGCAAGCTTTCGGGAATCCTCGTTCCCCCACGCGCCGAGGGATGGCCCGCCGACAAGTCCTCTCAATTTGCGGGTCGACGGATCATCTTTTATGCGCGGGTGGTCAATGGCAGCCACAAGATAGGCGTAGTCGGCAATTCCTCGTGAATCGCCGGTTACAGTTTCACTTTCCCAGAATTCATGATACGACTGCAGTCCAATGGAGTGCGCCCAAGCCGCCTCAATTCTTCCCCGCTCGTCATTCTTCTTGTTTTGAAAGAACGCGAGCAGCTTTGCCCGCCCTTCCGGTGTCAGTTGCAGGTTGATTGCAGCATTTCGACGCTGCGCCAGGGATTTCGACGTGAGTGCGTCGATCTCCGAGACCGCCGCGTTTTTGTCCGCGTCCGGCCGACTTCCATCAACCGCCGAAATCCTCCACACCCTCCCCCTCCCATGCACCTTGTAATCCTTGAGCACCCAGTCGCTGCAATACAGGCTGCCGTCGGGGGCGCAAGCGATGCTCACCGGTCGGAAATTCTCGCCGCCAACGATCAGCGGCTCGGCCAGCGATTCGAAGGACGCCCCCTTGGGCTTCAGGCGGAAGCGGTCGATGCGGTGGTCGCCCCAACTCGTCACGAGCAGGTTGCCGATGTACTCCTCGGGGAGGCCGTCGCTTTCGTAGGCGAGGATCCCCGACGGAGCTTCACCGGTGCCGGCGACCATCGGGAGCGTGCCGGGGATTTCGCCGTTCCAGCTTGTGAACGGGTGCAGTCCTTTGCGGCCGTTGCGGTAACGGTAGCCGTAGTCGCCCCCCTGGATGATGTGCAGCAGTCGGCACGGGGGCCGGCTGTCGGCATCGTTGTCGACGGTGAACAGCCGCCCGAAGGCGTCAAAGCCGCTCGCGAACGGGTTCCAGAAACCGGTTGCCCAGCGCTCGAGCTTCGAGCCGTCGAGCCGGCAGCGATAGAGGCTTCCCCCTTCGCCGCCGCCAGTGAGAGTCGTGCCGTCGGAACCGACGATCTTGTATAGATCGGAAGAGCACAC
>JAGVKR010000308.1 GCA_020050375.1 Planctomycetales bacterium | reverse complement strand
TTGGCCCGCATCTCGGCAATGATCCGATAGACGCTGGCCTTGGTGCGGCAATACCGCTTCGAGAGCCGCTCGGCGGCGATCCCACGGCGGAAGCCGCGGTAGATTTCTTTCTTGACGTCGTCGGTCAGCGGCTGCGGCGCGCCGGGGAAGACCGCCGCTTCCGGATGCTGCTGATCGTGGTTCTTGAGCGTGTAACGGATTGTCTCGACGGCCCGTCCCAGGCGGCGGGCGATCCGCCGGCTGATCTCGGCCGGGCATCCGCCGGCACGCGCCAGTCGACGCGCACGGGAAATGATCTCTTCCCGCTCGATCTCGGTGAGTTGCGTGAACAGGCCCCCGCGCTCGACGTCGTCGGCATTCCGCGCCACAAATCGGTCGACCGACGATTTCAGGAAGCCAATCCGCTTGCGATTGCCGAACATGAACCGCCGGCTGACCAGCCCGCGGTTCCGCCAGCGATCGACAGTCTTGGTCGAGACTTTGAAATGTTTGCTGACATCTTCGACGGTCATCACCTGTTCGGATGAGGTCTCGGCCGGAATATCGGCGCTGTCCGACAGGTCTTCGATGAACAATCGCAGATCGTGGGCAGCATCTTCGCCGCTGATCATCAGGTCGGGATACAGCTCGGGTTTATAGTCGGTGATGCTCTGGCACAGTTCCTGGTACTTGTACTCGCGCGACAGGTCGAGCTTCTCGAGAAACTTCTCCGTGCGGTCGATCTGATCGAGCCGGACGTCACGCGGCGCGTAACGGACCTGCTGATCTTTCAACTGGCGAATGGCGGGATTCTTGTACTGTGACATGGCAGTTCACGGCGTCCTCAGGGTTGCCGCTCCAGTGGGGTTTTCCAAGCTGCGAGAGCCTTTTGATCTTAATGCAAACGGCATTCCGTCAGGCACAATTGACCCCCGGGCCGGCTCGCAAAACCGCCCGGAATTCGCCTCCGCGTCAACGTGTCGCTGTGTTCAGCGACCAAGACACATCCCTAAGAGATACCTGCATATATGCTTATGTCCTGTTGCCTTGCCCGGCCCTGGTCCATTCAGTGGGTCGTGCTATTTCTATCAATACGCAGATATTAGATGCGCCGATCAACAAAAAGTTCGCATGCGAATGAAATTTGTCCAATTATACCTCGCCCTTGGTGTCTCTTTGACCAATTTGACCAGCGAGATTAGACAATTTGTCTGTAGAAAGACCAGGGATTTCGACGCCCGGACAAAAAATGCGGCTTGCCGGGCCGGATTCGCGGCGTGAGGCTTGGGACTCGAGGCTTGAGGAAAAGGCGTTCGCCGAGCCTGCCTGGCCGCGATTTGGGGCGACGCGATCGCGTCTGTGGTTTCTCCGATCGACAGCGTGCGACGCGATGGTCGAGCGGTGACAAGCACCGACTCGACGCAGGGTCCGTAAGCTGCGCTCAACGTCGCGTGAACGGAGACGATTCCTGACCCGACCGACGCCGCGGATCGAGCGAATTGGGATTGGTCAGTACGCCGCGGGCGATTGCATGACCATCGGCTTCGCCTCCAGCGTTATAGGGGGCGTCCCCCGGACCTTCAGGAATCCCGAGATGGCGACAATCAGCAAGGCCAGCAGCACGTTCACTGCGAGCCACTTCCTGGCGTTCTGCCGCATCGGCTGGAACTTCGCCGAGCGGCCGACCAGGGCCGAGGCGATGAAGAAGATCGCCAGCGCCAGCAGGATTTTCGTCCCGAGCAACCCGTGGTACAGCCCGTCTCCTTTGTGCGACCGCTCGGCAATCACCCGGTAGTAGTTGATTGCGCCACTCGCGAGCAAGAGCGCGATGCCGGTGTGAACGATTCGCTTCCAGGCGGCCATGATCCCGCCGCGCAATCGCGTATGGTCGGCGTCAGAGAGACTCTGCGTCGCAGCCGGCATCAGAATGAACCGCACGAAGAACGTGCCTCCGACGAGGACGATCGCCGTCGCGACGTGCAGAATTCGCGTGATCGTGTACAGAATCAGTTGCGAAGAATCCATACGCAAGAACTCCGGAAAACGCTCTCTTGGGAACGAACGACGACGAGTGTGCCGGTTTGCCCGGCGATGTGCAAGGGTTCGCAGCGCCGCTCGTGGCGCCGCCTTCTGTCGTTGGCAAAAGCTCAGGGCGCAGCGTCATTCCAGCTGGCCACCGACTGAAGGCGGTACGACGAGTTGGAAGGCTGCACTCCGGGCCTCACGTTTCGGCGTTCAATCGCTCGGGGGGAATCAGCAGGTCTTCGAGAACGCGACCGGCGATGATCGTTTCGTCGATGATCCGGGGGACGTCGGTGAGTTGCACCCCTCCGTACCAGATCGCCTGCGGGTAGATCACGACCGTCGGCCCCTGCTCGCACTGGTCGAGGCACCCGGCCTTATTGGCGCGGACCAGGGGCCCGAGCTTCCGCTTTTTGAGTTCGGTCTTGAAGGCGTCGCGAAGCGCCTCGCCACCGTCCGGGTCGCAGCATCCACGGGAATGCCCCGGTTCACGACGGTTGCAGCAGATGAAGATGTGGTGCGTGAAGGCAGGCATTTGAAGAGAGTAGATCGTAGATAGTGGATAGCAGAAAAGTCCCGATGCTCGTTGGCGCTTCGCCGCGTTGATCCGCCGCCAACGGGCTTGCACTCTTCGCGACGTCTGGTCGCACGAAAAAAATCACACTTCAGAGTTCACCGGCGTCTCTGCAACATACTCTTTCAACAGGTCAAACGCTTCACGTTCTTTCGGGCCGGCGGTTTTGTCGACGAGCGTCTGCAGGCGGGCGAATTCCGTGAGAATCTCGGCGCGGGGGACCAGGTGGAGGCGGGTTGCGAGAATCGCCGCTTCCAGCACGGCGTGCTTGGCGCGGTTG
>JAGVKR010000152.1 GCA_020050375.1 Planctomycetales bacterium | reverse complement strand
GTCGCCGAAGTCCGCCTGGAGGTCGTCTGTCCCGAGCGACTCGTCCCCGAAGCGATCCGCCGCCTGCGCGCGGCTCATCCCTACGAAGAGCCGGCGTACGACGTCTACCCGTTGAAGCCGCCGCCCGGCCCGCGCGGTTCAGGTCGCGTTGGAAATTTCTCCCCCCCTATGCAAGGGGGGGCAGGGGGGGTCGCGATGCAGGTAAGAAGCGAGGATTCAGGATTCGGGATTCAGGATTCAGGAATTGCCGATCAGAGCGGGCGCGAAACCACGCTTGCGGTTTCGCCATCCTCATCGCACGAAGAACACAGCCCCCGGCTCTCCGAACTGGTTGAACTCATCAAATCACGGCTCAAAGTTTCGACGCTGCAAGTCGTCGGCGAACTCGACGCCCATGTGTCGCGCGTCGGAATCTGCTGCGGATCGGGAGGCGAGCTCCTTTCTGCCGCGATCTCCGCCGGATGCGACGTGTTCTTCACCGGCGAAGCGACGTTCCATAAAAGCCTCGAAGCGCGGACCGCCGGCATCGCGCTCGTTCTGGCCGGGCACTACGCCACCGAACGCCCGGCAATGGAACATCTCGCCGCGCTGCTCGCCCGTGAGTTCCCGAAAATCTCAGCCAGCCCCAGCCAGAGCGAGCGCGATCCGATACAATGGCGGTGAGAATTGAATCTGGCACTCGATCGAAAGCGAACCACTTCCCTTGGCACGTCCCTCCGCCGGCACATTGATCGGTCGCGCCCTGCGCCTGCGCTGCCCGCGCTGCGGCGAGGCGAAAATGTTCACCGGTCTGTTTCACATGCACGAGACGTGCCCCGTCTGCCGCTTGAAATTCGAACGCGAACCGGGATACTTCCTCGGATCGATCTACATCAACTACGGCCTCACGGCGATGTTGACGACGATCGCCTGGATGGTGTTGCAGCTCGGCTACGGTATTGCGCCCAAGCTGCTCGCCTATGGCTTGCTCGCGTTTTGCGTCGTGTTCGGCACGTTCTTTTTTCGTTACGCGCGGGCCTTGTGGCTCGCCCTCGATTGCCGCTTCGAGGATGATCGATTCTTCGAACGCGACCTGACGCTCTCTGGAGATTCCCATGGACGAGACTGAAGCCGAACTCGTCGAGGTTTATTCCGCCGCCGACATCGCGGAGGCCCACTTCCTGCAATCGATGCTCGAGAACGCCGGCATCAAAGCCCGCGTCGTCGGCGATACACTGAGCGGGATGATCCCCCCCGGCGAAGAAACCGCCCCGCGCGTCTGGGTCTTCCAGCCCGACGAAGAGGTCGCGAAGGAATTGCTCGCCGAATACGAGCGGGTTCACCGCCGCCCGCACCCGGACGACGACGTTCCGGCCGAAACCTGGAAATGCCCCACTTGCGGCGAAGCGGTCGAAGCCGACTTCGAGCTCTGCTGGAACTGCCAGACGCCGCGGAAGGCGTTTTGATTCCGGGCGGGTCTATGAGCTGTGCCGCGCTTGCCGCGCCATTCGGCCGGGGACCGATCGTGGCGTCGACGGCTCGGCCAGGTCGGCGCGATAGGGCCGCAAAAACTCCGGCCAGTCGCTCCGCCCGCCGCGCTGGTAGTCGTCCCAGATCGCCTGCGCCACAAGCACCGGGTCGAGATCCCGCTCGGAAATCAGATATCCGAAAAGCAGTTCGGCCAGCCGCTTGAGTGCGATCCCGTTCGTCCGCCCGGACGCGCCGTATAACCATTCGCTGAAGGCGAAGAAGTTCGCAAACGGCGAATCGTCCCCCCAGATCAGCGGCGTCGACTTCACGAAGTTGCCGCTGTTGGCGACGAGGTCCCAATAGCGGGCGAAGCGCTTGAGCCGCTGCATCGTCGCGTAATCGATCAGCTTCGTTTGCAGGATCTCGTAGGGAGCATACGGGCTGTAGACCATCCCCCATTCGGCATCGTGGCGAACGATCGGCGTGCCGCGGAGCCGTTTCAACATCCCCACCTGGATCTCCTGCGGCCCGAGCGCCACGAGCTGATCGAATCCAGCGCCAAAACTCGCGACGCCTTCCCCGGGCAAGCCGACGATCAGGTCGGCGTGGACGTGCACGCCCGTCTCGGCCCGCAGCCAGCGGAGATTCTGCGCAACGAGCGAGTTGTCCTGCCGGCGGCTGATCAGGCCGGCAACGTCGTCGTTGAACGTCTGAATGCCGACTTCAAACTGCAGCGCGCCGGGCGGAAAGCGGCGGATCAGGTCGCGCAGCGCCTCGGGCAGGCGATCGGGAATCATCTCGAAGTGCAGGAACAGTCCGGGCCTAAAGCGCTCGTGGAAGAATTCGAGAATCGCCCGGCTGACTTTCAAATTCAAATTGAACGTCCGATCGACAAATTTGAACTGCACTACGCCGCGGTCGAGTAGCCGCTGCATGGCCGACAGAAACTCGTCGAGCGGCGCCTGCCGAACCGGGATGTCGAGCGACGACAGGCAGAACTCGCATTCATAAGGACAACCTCGCGACGCTTCGACGTAGATGACGCGCTCGGCCACGTCGCGATCGGTGTAGAGGTCGTAAGGAAGCCGCAGTGCGTCGCCGTTGGCAAACTGCGGCAGCGTCGCCGAAATGATCTTCCCGGCCGGTCGTCGTCCCGCGAGCAAATCGGCACACACCTCGCGAAACGTCAGATCGGCCTCGCCCGTCACGACATGGTCGGCGAGGCGCACGATCTCCTGCCCGTCCGTTTCGTAACTGACTTCCGGCCCCCCCAGCACGACGATCGTCTCGGGGCTTACCCGCTTGAGGTCCGCCACGAGCCGCGTCGCCTGGTCGACGTTCCAGATGTAGACCCCCAAGCCGACGATCCGCGGCGACCGCTGGAGCAGGCTCTCGAGCATGTCGACCGGGCGCTGACTGATGTCGAACTCGACGATCTCCGCCCGCGCCGCGAGCGGCCCCAGGTTGGCCAGCAAATACCGCAGCCCGAATGCGGCGTGCGCGTACTTGGCGTTGAGCGTGGTGAGGACGATCTCAGGCATATTGCCAGTCTATGACGATCTGCCGCAACGTGCTACCGCGCCGCCGCACCACTGTCGTAGCACGGACTGTCAGTCCGTGCGTGCAAACGAATTAGGGCAACACGATCAGTTACGCGTGGAAACAGATCTGCCTCACGACGGCGCACTCGCATCAATGCGACGGCGATCCAAGCGGAGATGAATCCATCGGATCTCCTTGACGCACGGACTAACAGTCCGTGCTACGGCGACGCGGCAGAACCCATCGTGGCTGTCACCATCATTCCTGTTCGACGGAGTCGTGTCACCCGACCGAAAGATCGAAAGCGCGTGTTGCGGCAGCATCTCGCGGCTGATACCGTCAGTCGAATAACAAAATCGATCGGTCGGACCTCCCCGGATACGTGCCTCATGCCCACACTCACATTGCTCCGCGAGGGAAACCCGCTCGCGAGTGCCGCGCGGCAGGTGGAATTTCTCGAGCGCTCCGCCGGGAAAGCCTTTGATCAATCACTCGCCAATCATCAGCTCGCCCCGCTGGCGGCAAGCGCGATTCAGGTGCTGCAGGTGAACGTCGGGCGGTTGTGCAATCAAACCTGCCGGCACTGCCACGTCGATGCCGGCCCCGAACGCCGCGAGATCATGTCGCGGGAAACGCTGGCCGCCTGTCTCGACGTGCTGGCCCGCACCGCGATCCCCGTCATCGACATCACCGGCGGGGCGCCCGAGATGAACCCCGATTTCCGCTGGTTCGTGACCGAAGTCCGCCGGCTCGGTCGGCACGTGATCGATCGTTGCAATCTGACGATTCTCATGGCGCCCGGATTTCAGGATCTCCCCGAATTCCTGGCTGACAATCAGGTCGAGATCATCGCCTCGCTCCCCTGCTATCTCGAAGTGAACACCGACGCGCAGCGCGGCGCCGGCGTCTTCGAGCGGTCGATCGCCGGCCTGCGCCGCCTGAATGCGCTGGGATACGGCCAGCCGAGCAGCCCGCGCGTGCTCAATCTTGTCTATAACCCGCTGGGGGCCTCACTTCCGCCGCCGCAGGCGCAGCTCGAAGCGGCCTATCACCGCGAGCTCCAGGCGCGGTACGGCGTCGTGTTTCACCGGCTGTACACGATCACCAACATGCCGATCAGCCGCTTTCTCGACGATTTGCTGCGCGAAGGCCGCTTCGAGGCGTACATGGAGAAACTGATCGCCGCTTTCAATCCTCACGCGGTCGACGGCGTCATGTGCCGCACGATGCTCTCGGTCGACTGGCAGGGGCGGCTCTTCGACTGCGACTTCAACCAAATGCTCGATCTACCCGTCGCACCCCACCTGCCGCAGACGATCCACGATTTCGATCCGGAGCGGCTCCAGGTGCGCCCGATCGTCACGGGCCGGCACTGTTACGGATGCACCGCCGGCGCGGGGTCGAGCTGCCAGGGAAGCTTCGTCGGATGACCGGCTAATCCCAATCGTCGATCAGCGACTCGAGCGCCGCGTCGTCGAGGAACCGGTCCGGGCGATCGCTCGACGGATTCGCAACCGCCAGTTCTTCCGGCCGATCGGCGGGAAGGGCGCGGGACGAGGCCGTTCGCTCCGTTTCGCCGGTGCATTCCGTGACGAGCGTGTCGTCGGATGAGGGAACCGGGTCCGGATCGAGATTGAGCTGTCGATAGACTTTACGGATGAAGATCTCACGCGACAGCGTCGTCTTGACGACGTAGTCGTTGGCCCCGCCTTGAAGGGCGGCCAACACGGTCGGTCGGCTCGCATCGCTCGTCAGCATCATCACCGGAACACGGGCCAGCAGATGATGGCCGCGAAACGCTTTGAGGGTCCGCAAGCCGTCCCACCCCGGCATCTTGATATCGACGATCGCCAGTTGTGGCGGAAGCTCGAGGGCTTTGTAGTAACCCTCGGCGCCGTCACTCGCCGCCGTCACGACGAAGTCCTTGCGGAGCATCGAGGTCAGCAG
>JAGVKR010000405.1 GCA_020050375.1 Planctomycetales bacterium | reverse complement strand
AGGGGGGGCGCAGGCGCCGCACTTTCGCCGGAGGCCTCGGGCGCGGGAGCTGGTCGGGAGTCGCGTTTCTTCGCGGCCAAGTCACTTGCTCCAGATCTTGCCGAGCCGGGGGGGCAGCGCGCGAATTTGAGCCACCCGGCAGACGGTATGAAACGGGCAGCGACCGGTGCAGAAACGATCTTCGTTGAAAACCGGAAATTGCCCCGATCGCATCGCGGTCGCCAGGCGCGGAATCACTTCGTCGAGAGTCTTCACGAGCGACTCCCATGTCGCCTCTTCGAGCGGGGGGACGCGACCGTCGGCCTTCTTCCGCTGGCGAATCCCGGGCGAAAAGCCCTGTTCGCGAATGTGCCAATAGCCCATTTGCAGCGGCCCGGCACCCGAACCGACGATGTCGAGCCGCAACACCGCCAGTGTGTAGAGGGCCAGTTGCAGCGCGCGGCCGGAGGCGATGTCTTCAAGCTTGTCGGACCGCGCGCGGCCGGTCTTGTAATCGACAACGGTAAACACCGTCCGCCCGGCTGTCACGCCGACGTCGATGCGGTCGATCCGCCCGCCGATGCGCACGGCGTGGTCTCCGGCCCCGACGATCAGCGGCTCGAGCGTTCCCGCTTCGCTGCGGCCTGTGCCCGTGCGGCCGAACGCCGTTTCGAAACGCGAGGGAAGCGGCGGCCGATCGGCCCCCTCCGGCTGGCCCGCTACGTATGACTGCCATTGCTCGCCGTACGCCGCCCCCCAGTCGGAGAGAAGACGCTCTTCGATCTGCAGCAGCGCCTGCTGCAGCGCCGAGTGCTCGGGACGTTCCCCCAGCCGTTCGCGGAGTAATTGATGGAATCGCTCAGTGATCGCTGTGCCGTCGGCCGGAGAACGGGGCGCTGCCGGATCTCCTTCGGCGTCGAACAACTGCCTGTGCAGTTCGGCCAGAATACTGTGGACAAGCGTGCCGCGCCGGCCGTAGTCGGTCTCGACCTCGACCGAGGCGAGCGGCTCGACACCGAGCACGTGCGACACGAAAAACTCGAACGGGCAGTCGGCAAACGCTTCGAGTTGCGTGGCGCTGAACTCGCGCTCTGCCGAGAAGCGTGCCCGGATCCATTCGAGATTGTCGGGATTCTCCAGCATCCCTTCGTAGTTGGTGAATCCGGGCGTTTCGAACCGCGCCACATGAGCGTCGACCGCGGCGAGAAGATTCAATGTCGTCGCTTGAAAGGCGGGGCGTTCTCCGATCGAACGCAGGAGCGCCGGCCGCTTGTCGAGCAACTCGAACATCCCGCGAATGCGCGCATCCGCCGCCGACAGCACCCGCTCCGGCTTCGGAATGGGGTCGAGCTCTTCCTCCAATTGCGGGCGAAGCGCGTTGGGATCGAACAGATCGAGGAGTGCCGTGAGATACGGACTGGGAGAAAGCGGCTGCCCGTCGGCGGTGACGACGGGGTACGTCAACACGAGCCGGCGACGCGCCCGCGTGACGATGTTGTAGAACATCAGCATTTCTTCCCGCGCCCGCTGATCGCGATGGGCGAGCGACAGCCCCTGGCGATTCAGCTCGCGGCGCTCGGCTTCGCTGTACAGGCAATCGTCGGACTGCATCCGCGGAAAGCTGCGCTCGGTGAGTCCCGCAAGAAGCAGGTCGGGCACGTCGAGATTGCGGACGTCCTCGGCCGGAAGGATGCGAACCCGTCCCGCGGCGGATGCCCCGATTCGCGCTTGCGATTGCCGGAGCAGGTCGGTCAGATCGGGAAGGAAGCAGGCGAGGGTTCGGCTCTCGGGCGCTTCGTCGAACAGCGATTCGGCTTTAGCCGCGTCGTGAAGTGCCGCCTGCAGGCGATCGCGAAAAACTCGCGGGGAGAGGGGCGTCGTCGTCTCGGGCGCGGCGAGCGAAGCCGTCTCGCTGTCGAAGCCGAGCTCCGAAAGGAGTCCGCCGATCGTCCCCGCCCAGCCCGTCAGATCGTGCGACCGGCGCAGCCCCTCAGTGGCCTCCGACAGTTGCCTGAGCAGCGCCAGCGCGCGGCGGATGACCGCGCGATCGAGTCGACCTTCCTCCTGTTCTGCGGGGGAACCGGCTTCCTCGCGGGAAGCCTTTTCGAGTCGATCAAGTATCCGCGCGCGGCCTTCGCTCAATTTCATCCGCCTGAGAACTTTGGCCACGTCGCGGACGCTCGCGCCGTCGTCGGCGGCAGCGCTGCGCCATTTCGGCTGGAAGTAACTCGAATCGAGCACCGCCATCAGCCGGCGGAACGGCCAGTCTTCGAGCTCGAGTTGCAACACCTGCACCAGCGCGCGGCAGATCGGCAGCTCGTCGAGCGACGTTTCGGAGCCGCAGACAAAGGGGATATTCGCGGCGGCGAAGCGGTCCACGAGCAGATCGCGATAGTCGGCCAGGTCGCGGACCGCCACAACAATCTCTCCCGGCCGTGCCCCTGCGAGCAACAGTTGCTTGACCCGGGCCGCGAGCCAGTTCACCTCTCCCTGCTGACCGGCCGCGGCGACAACCTCGATGCCCTCCGCCGCACCGGCCCGCGCCGTTTCGCGCGGATTGGCGAACAGCATCTGCGAAACGTGTCGAAACGCCGGACGCAGCCAGTCGTTGGAAGTACCCGGCAGCTCGATCGAAGTGATACTGACCGGCCCCGATGCTTGCAGTCGATCGAGAACCATCTGCGATTTCGCGAACAGGTCGCCGCGCCTCATCGGACTTTCGAGCGGAAGCGACACCGCCAGGCGCCCGACACGATCCGCCAGCAGATTGAGGATGTTGTGCTGCGTGTGCGTGAAGTCGGTGAAGCCGTCGACGACGACCAGCGACAGCTCGGCGAACGGCCCCCAATGCCCCGCCTTCAGAGCCTCGCCCGCCGACCAGAACCGGCCTTCGCAGTCGTAGACGCCGCCGTCGAGAAGCATTGCCTGGTATTCACGATAGATCCCGGCAAGCTCGCGGTCGGCGGGGCGCAGGCCACGCTGCCGGCAGGCTTCGGTGAAAGCTTCGGGCCAGGTTTCGCTGCGTTTCAATTCGGTGATGAAGGCCGTCACCAGATCGAGGAACCCGGCCGTCTCGGCGATGCTCGAAAAATGAGGGAGTGCTTTGCGGCTGAGCTGGCGACCGACGATCCGCCGCAGCAGATGCCGCTGCATCTCCGGCGAGAGGGGCGAAATCTGCTGCGGCGCCCCCCGCAGGATTCGTTCGGCGAAGTCCTTGAAGGTCAAAACATTCGGCGCGAACACGACAGGCAGTTGGCCGTCGCACAGCCGTTCCAGCACGGCGCTACGCGAATGGCTCGAAGGGGTGAGCCACAGGTTGGTCCCCGGCCGGGCCTCGTTTTGAGCCTGGCTCAGGGCGCGCCGATACAGCTCCAGCAGGCGGGTTGTCTTACCGCTGCCGGCGATCCCCGTCAGGACTTCGATCGATGCTGCCATGCCGTGATGATTTTGGCGGATGAAGGATCAGTGAAACTTCCGTCCATCGGACGGCAGGCGCATTGTACGACATTCGGTGCCGCCTGCGTCACTTCGGGGGGAGCGCGACACAGACGATTTCATTGTCGCTGCGCGCGTAGACGCAGTTGCCGGCGTACGCGGGGTGGGACCAGGTGCGGCCGATGATGTTCGTTCGCGACTCTTCGATGTAGCCGCTCAAGTTGAGGCGGACCAGGATCAGATCGCCGTTCGTGCTCCCCCTGCGTCACTTCGAACACGCCGAGATAGAACGGCTTGGTGATCCGCACGCGATGCCGCGGACGTTCGTCGTCGCGCCTCCCCGGATCGGAATCGCCCGACCCCATAACGAAGTGCGTTCCGCATCGCGACATCTGTGGATTGTGAGGAGGATTTTGGTTCAAGGACGATGAATCCCACCGCAGGAGTTTCCCGCGCCGATTCTAAGGCCGTTCCCGGTGGCCGAACAGCGGACGCACCGGATCGTTGTCAACACGCTTTTGCGTTTTTGTTTTTCCTTCGACATTTGGATTTCGACATTCGGAATTGCGCGAGCGAGCGCCCCCGCCATGTCTCCCAAACTCGCACGCCTGCGCATTACAATGTAGCGATGCGTTAAACCGGGGCGAGTGCACGTGCTGCGCAGTCCCTGCGCCGCTGATCCGGGTTGAGGTGATTCGACAGGCGGACTAGAATCCCTCCCCCCTCTCACGATTCACCGACGGAACGGCGCAGCATCGATTCTCCGTCGACCACACACCTTGATTCCCCCCACCATGATGCACAACCAGAATGAAGTCGCACTCTTTGTGCGACACGCCCTGCTGGCCATTGGCCTGCTCGCGGCGCCCGCGGGCACTTCCCATGCAGCGGATGACACTCGGGAATCCTCCAGCGCAGCGGCGGTGCAGATCCGCGCCAATCAGGGGACCGCCGTGAAAGCGGGGTTGATCGCAACTGACGGCGACGACATCCCGACGTTTTTTCCGCTGAATCAGATGGACGGGCCGCAGGTCAGTCCCTCCCTGTCGTCCGACCTCATTCCGTCGCTCTTCATCGACGCGGGGGATCCGGGTTTCGGCTCAACCGAGCCGGGACTGCCCGAAGGCGCGATCATCCCGGACCTCGATCTGATCGTCCCACCGCCACCGAAGGAGTTCGAGCGCTTCTGGCGCCGGTTCTCGGCCGGTTTTCACGATTGGACGTCGCGGATCTCGATCGGGGGCCGGTTGCTGGCCGGTAACAGTAACCAGAATTTCGTCGATTTCGCCGCCGATTTCGAGAAGAAGCAGGAACTGCGCTCGACGCAGATCAACCTGCAGGGGCAGTTCGGCGAATCGAACGACGTCGTCGTCGCCAATCGCTGGTTCGCCAACTCGACCACCGACTACTACCACGGCTCGAACTGGATGACGTTCACCAAGCTCATGGATCAGTACGACCAGTTGCAAAATCTCAATTACCGCGGCACGTTCTCCGGCGGGGCGGGGTATCGCTTCTTCTTCGAAGAGCAACGGCGGCTGCTATTGCGGATCGGCCCCGGCGTGACGACCGAGTTCTTCAACAACCCGACGCGAAATCGCACCACTCCCGACATGTTCGGCGAAATCGAGCTGCGCCTGCCGATGTGGGACCGTTTGAAGTGGGAGCAGAAAACAATCGTCTTCCCCAGCCTCTCGGCCCTCGAAGTCGCGCGGGCTCAAAGCCAGACGTCGTTTCTCTTCGCCTTCGACGAGCAGGAGCGCTGGAGCATGAAGCTCGGCTTCCAGTACCAGTACATCAGCGAACCCAACCCTGGCCGCCTCCCCAACGACTTCACCACCAACGTGGCAATCGTCTATCTGCGGAAGTGAAGGCCAGGCATCACCCGCGCGGCTTGTCGAGCGTCACCTTGACGGTGACTTTCTCCGTGCCGCGCATCACGGTGACATCGACCGTATCGCCGGGGGCGAACCGCCTGAGCGCCAGATCGAAGTCTTCGAGGCTTTCGATCTTGACCATCCCCAGTTGGATGATGCGGTCGCCCGCCTTCAGGCCTCCCTTTTCGGCCGGGCCGCCCGGTGCGACTCCTCCGAGGGTGTAGCCCGGCATCTCACTGCTGAAGTCAGGGATGCTGCCGAGGTACGGGCGGGACCCCATTCCTTCCCGCGAGGAAATATCGGCCGTCCCTTTGACGGCGACATATTGCGGCCGTTCGGGAGTTTGTGCGAGCTGGACGAGCATCTTTTCGACCAGGTCGACGACCCGTTCGGTGCCGGGGATGTTGATCTTGTCCCAATCGTCGGTGGGGCGGTGATAGTCGCTGTGCGTCCCGGTAAAAAAGTGCAGGACGGGAATCTGCTTGGCATAAAACGAAGAGTGATCGCTGGGGCCGAAACCTTCGGGCTTAAAACTGTATTGGAACTTCAACTCCTTGCCCAGCTCGTTGAGCATCCCTTCCCAGATGGGGGCGGTGCCGGTGCCGAAGACCGTCAGCTTGTCGTCCTTGAGGCGGCCGACCATATCCATGTTGAGCATGGCGATCGTCTTCTCGAGCGGGAAGACCGGCTCGCGCGTGTAGCGCGCCGAACCGATCAGGCCGGTTTCTTCACCGGTGAAGGCGATGAACACGATCCGGCGCGGCAGTTTTTCTTTGCGCGCCCCCAGCCGCCGCGCCAGCTCGAGCAGGGCCCCCGTCCCCGAGGCATTGTCGTCGGCGCCGTT
>JAGVKR010000251.1 GCA_020050375.1 Planctomycetales bacterium | reverse complement strand
CGTCGCCTTGCCGATGTTGGCGGCAGTCGTCTCTTCGTCGTTCTGCGAATCGAAATGCGCCAGCGCGCTGACCCCCGTTCGCAACACGTCCATCGCCCCGACGTGCAGCGGAATGGATCGCAAAAAGTCGACGATCGACGGATCGAGCCCGGCCGACTCGTCCAAAATCGACTTGAAGTCGGCCAGTTGTTCTTCGTTGGGGAGGTCGCCGTGCAGCAGAAGGTAGGCGACTTCCGGAAACGTGGCTTCGGCGGAAAGATCGTCGATCGAATAGCCACGGTAACTGAGTCCGCCGGTGATCGTCGAGACGGCGGTTTCGCCGGCAATCACCCCTTCGAGGCCGGGGAAATACTGGTCACTGCTCATGATATGGATCCCAAACGAAAAGGCCCACAGTCCGTGTGGGCCTTTCCCTCGTCGTGTCACGACGTAGCTTGCCAAGGCCGCGCCGTCCTGAGACGGACCAAGGCAGGCGGATGACCGGCACATTAGAACAACTCACTCGCCGCTTCGCTACCAAAAAACCGCCCGTTCGGCGGTTGGACCGGATTTCCGTCAATCTTAACATTTCCGTCAATTCTTCTCAGTTGCGACCAGATGTGTCACGACAAGGCGGATCACGTCATACGGCACAGCTTCGTTGAGCTCGACGAAGATCGGCTTCAAGGCGCTCGCGCCGACTCGATCCGCGGCCGCAGCAACCTGGTGATAAACTTCATCGGGAACCCAGCGCGCGATCGACGCCGGTTGCGCGACGCGGATGTAGTCGGACAGGTACTCGCAGGTCGTGCTCCGCGCGCGCTTCAAGTTTTGCATCACCTCGTCGATCGAGGCCCCTTTCCGAAACAACTCGGCCGCAACAATGGCCCCACCGCTCAGTTTGCGGGGCGTTTCATCGCGGGGCGGAGGGGGAGCGGCGTTCGCATTGTCGCGAGACAGGTTGCGCGAATCACATTGCGCATCGAGTGTATCGAGCATCGCTTGCCCGAAGTCGCGGAGTTTCGCCTCGCCGACGCCGTAGATGAACCGCATTTTTTCCAGCGCTGACGGCCGCACCCGAGCCAGCTCGCGCAACGTTGCGTCGCTGAAGACGAGATAGGGGGGGACGCCGCGCTGCGACGCCATCTCCAGCCGCAGGCTGCGGAGCGCTTCGAACAATTCGCGATCGACACCTTCCCACGAGACTTCCGCGCCGCGCGATCCACGCGATTTCGGGCTCGCGTCCGCCTTGGGGGATCGTTCCGGGACGGGAATCGCCAGCAGCCGCGCCGTCCGGCGATCTTTCATGACGTCCCACGAGGCGGCGTTCAACTTCAACACCGGATACTCGTCGCCGACCTGCAGGAGCAACTCCTGCCCAATCAATTGCTGGATGAAATCGCGGACCTCCGCCAGCGTGTGCTGCGCGAGCAGGCCGTAGGTCGTCAGCTTGTCGTGTTCTCGCCCGCGAATCGCCGCCGTGTTCGCGCCCCGCAACACTCCGGCGACGTGCGCTGCGCCGAAGCTCTCCTGCACGCGGTACACGCACGACAGGATTTTCTTGGCGATCGTTTGTGCATCGGGAACCGGTTCGGCGTCCCCCAGGCACAAATCGCACGCGCCGCAATTCTCGGCCTCGTATTGCTGGCCGAAGTACTCCACCAGCGAACGGTGCCGGCATTTGACGGGACGGCAGTAAGCCTCCATATCGGCGATGTGCCGGTACGCCGATTCAAGATACTGCGGATCGACCGGTCCGTCCGCCTCACCGACGGACTTCTGCATCAGCTTCTTCCAGGTGACGACGTCTCCTCCGGAATACAGAAGCACGCATTCGGCTTCGAGGCCGTCGCGCCCGGCGCGCCCCGTCTCCTGCTGATAGTGCTCGATCGACTTGGGCATGCCGGTGTGCAACACATAGCGAACGTTCGAGCGGTCGATCCCCATTCCAAACGCCACCGTCGCCACGACGACGTCGCATTGCTCGGCCGTAAAGACGTCATGCGCGGCTTTGCGCTCGTTGGCACTCATCCCAGCGTGGTAGGCGATGGCTTTGATCCCATTTGACTTGAGTAGCGGCGTGAGCTGATCGACGTCGCGGCGCCGCAGACAGTAGATGATCCCCGCTTCGCCCGGATGGCGGCGGATCACATCCAGCGTCTGGTCGTATTGCTCGTTGCGGGGAACGACGCGGTACGTCAGATTCGGCCGGTCGAAGTTTCCCACCAGGATTTCTGCATCACGCAGCCCAAGCTGTTCGGCGATGTCGGCCCGGACCGGTTCGGTGGCGGTCGCCGTGAAGGCGTGAACCGAGGCCTGCGGAAAACGCCGCTTGAGTTCTCGTAGTTGGCGGTACTCGGGGCGAAAGTCGTGACCCCAATGACTGATGCAATGCGCCTCGTCAATCGCAAACGTGCGAACGCCGATCCGCGTGAGCAAGGCGCGAAACGAGGCGGTTGCCATCCGTTCTGGGGAAGCAAAGACCAACCGAACGGCTCCCTCGAGGGCCGCCTGCTCTCCTTCCCGCAATTCTTCGGGCGAGAGCGAGCTATTGAGCTGAATGGCGGGGACACCGCAGGCCCGCAGGCCGTCGACCTGATCCTTCATCAACGAAATCAGCGGCGAGATGACGACCGTGATTTCATTGCGAAGCACCGCCGGGGCCTGATAGCAGAGCGATTTGCCGCCGCCGGTCGGAAGGACAAGCAGCGAGTCGCGTCCGTCGAGCACGGCCCGCATCGCCTGTTCCTGAAGCGGACGGAGCGCGTCGAACCCCCAATGCCGCCGGATGACAGCGAAGAGTTGGTCGGGCTTTTCGGCGTCGACAACAGGGGGAGTCGGCCCGTGATTCATGGTTCCGGCAGGCTAGCGGGCCGAAGAGGAGAAATCCAGCGGAGACCGCGGAAAGGCAACTTCCAAAGCCCACCGGTCGCACCCGGTGGGGCCGCGTGCGAAAGAATCTCTTGACGGTGCCGTCACCAAACCATATGCTTTGCAGTGTAAAGTGTCATCGTTTTCGGCGTTCCTCGAGTCCATTCGCTCCGGGGTTTCAACAATGGAGCTGCAAGACGCGTTGATTCAGGTTTCCGAGATTCGCCAACAGATGGCCCGGTCGGAAACATTTCGGGGGTATCGTTCGGTTCCGGCGGCGCTGTCGGCGGCCATCGCGATTGGCGCCGCCGCTCTTCAGCCGACGATTGTGACCGATCCGGCGGCCAACCCTGATCGGTATCTGCAGCTTTGGATTCTGGCCGCGCTCGTCAGCGTCGCCGTCACGGCGGGCGAGATGATCGTTCGTTGTCATCGTCGCGCCTCGCCGATGACAACGCGGATGATGCTTCTGGCGGTCGAGCAGTTTTTGCCGTGTCTGATCGTCGGCGGGGCGGTGACGCTCGTCCTCGGGTCGTTCGCTCCGGAAGGGGTGTGGATGCTCCCGGGATTGTGGGGGGTGATCTTCAGTCTTGGCCTGTTCGCTTCGTCGCGGTTGTTGCCGCGACCGGTGTTTGGCGTGGCTCTCTATTACCTCGCTTGCGGGCTGGCCACGCTGACGCTTGCTCGCGGAGAATTCGCTTTCTCGCCCTGGAGCATGGCGATCACGTTCGGCGGCGGACAATCGCTGGCCGCGATCATTCTCTATCTCACGCTGGAACGCCGTTCAACGGAGGAGCCTTATGCCGACGCCTAAGCGTCCCGCACCCGACAACACGGGCCGATTTGCCTACGATGGGCTCGAGCGCGTGATGCACGAGAAGGCGCGGTTGGGGATTCTCACCTCGCTCGTAGCGCACAACGACGGCCTGTTGTTCAATGATCTCAAGGAACTGTGCGCGCTGACCGACGGCAACCTGAGCCGGCATCTCAAGGTCTTGCAGGAGTCGCACCTGGTGGAAGTGTGGAAAGGGTTCAATCGCAACCGTCCGCAGACGTTGTGTCGCATCACGCCCACCGGCCGCGCACGATTTCTTGAGTACCTGAATACCCTTGAGCAGGTGATTGCCGACGCCGCCGATGCCGCGCGGGCCAACAAGACCGCTTCCCCCGCGCTGCTGAAAGGCTGGTCGCCGGCATGAAGTGCGAACATTGCACGCGCAAGACGCTCGTTTCACGCATCGGGGTGGACAGGCGCGCGTGCCATGTCCGTCTCCGCGACAATTTTTTTTCGAATCTGTACTTTGCAACGCCAAGTTATTGCCGAATGGAAGTCGACACGCGACTGTGAACCGTATCAGGCCTCCATCCGCCTTCTTTTTGAGGAGCCCGCCATGCAAGTCATTCTCGCCGAAGCGCTTGGCTTTTGTTTTGGCGTTCGTGAGGCCCTCGCACTGGCCGAGCAGACGCGCGATCCCGGTTCGGTGACGATTCACGGCGAGCTGGTTCACAATGAACAGGTGCTGGAACGCCTGGAGGCCCGCGGATTCCATAGTGTTTCCGAGGACGCGCGACAGGCTCTGCCGGTCACGCCGCGCGTCATGATCACGGCTCACGGAATCAGCGATCGCGAGCGGACGCGACTCGAGTCGGCTGGACTCAGGCTGATCGACACGACCTGCCCGCTCGTTCGGCGGGTCCATCGCGAGGCCCAGGCGCTGGCCGACGACGGCCGGCACGTGCTGATCATCGGCCGTCCTGGTCATGTCGAAGTTCAGGGCCTCATTGAAGACCTGCCGAGCGTCGAGGTGATCGACCGCCCGCAAGCCGTCCGACACTATCACGAAGATCGACTTGGAATCATCTGCCAGTCGACGACTTCGCCGCAGTTCGCGGCCGAGATTCACGCTGCGATTCGATCCGCCAATCCCGAAGCGGACATCGAGTTTGTCGACACAATCTGTCAGCCGACGCGCGACCGGCAGGAGGCGATGCGAAAGCTTTTACCGCAAGTCGACGGAGTGGTCGTGGTCGGTGGCAGAAACTCAAACAACACGCGGGCTCTGGCGGCGCTCTGCGCCGCAGCAGAGAAGCCTGTATGGCACGTGCAAACGGCGGCCGACCTTGACCCGGCGTGGTTTCGCGGTTGTCAAACCGTGGGGCTTACCGCCGGGACTTCGACGCTGGACGAAACGATCGACGAGGTGCGCGCGGCGCTCGTGCGTCTTTGAAAAAAGTCGACGACTCGGCAGCCCGCTTGCAGGATCGCAGGCCAGCGCATCACGCTCCATTCGTCGCGCAAACGAATGGAAAATTTCTGGCTGGCAAATCGTCAGGGGCCTTGTCATACTGACCGGCGTTGACGGTCCGCCGTCGATCACGACACGCAACAATCAGGAGTCGAGACGATGACAAAGCACTCTTGTTCGGATTGCGAAGGCACGGGATATGCGGTGACGCGGCGCGAATTCGTGCGGGTGGTTGGCGCAACAGCGGCATTGACGGCCGCAACGCCCTTCGCGCCCCGACTGCGAGCCGAGGATTCGAGCAAGGCCAAACCCGAGTCGCTGGTCAAGAAGCTTTACGACACGCTCACCCCCAAGCAACGCGACGAAGTCTGCTTTCAATGGGACTATGTCGACGATCGCGGATTGCTTCGGACGCACGTCTCGAACAACTGGAACAT